>NZ_JBEYVI010000006.1:0-28327 GCF_040643955.1 Streptomyces sp. NPDC047061 | reverse complement strand
GGTCCCACCTTCTTGGGGCGCGGGGAACTGCGCGACCAGCCCCCACTCAGCCGCACCCGACGAACGACCTCACCGCGCCGACGCAGTCACCCGCTCACTCTCGATCCGCTTCGCGATCCCTTCCTCCCCCAGCTCCCCCAGATGCCGGCACAGCACCACCGACCCCCCGACCGCGAGCGGCGCGTACAACCCCGCGCTCAGCCCCTCCCACGTGTCGTACCCCAGCCCCGACAGCAACCGCGACCCCGGCCCGGTCAGATCCAGCCCCGCCGCATCCCCGAGCGCCCGCTCCACGACCTCGGCCCCGCTCAGCTCCGCCCCCGCCACGATCAGCGCGGGCTCCTCCGGATCCACGGGCGAGAACGGCACGAACCGGTCCCCCTGGCTCGGCACCTCGACGGCGTAGTCGACGAACCCCTCCGGAGCCTGCGGGAACCGCCCACCCAGCGGCCGCAGCGCGAGAGCGACCCGCTCCCCCCGGCACGCCCGCGCCGCCTCCAGCGAGTCCGGCCCGCTGACGACGACGTCGGCCACCGCCGGGTCCCCGGCCACGTCGGCGATCGCGCCCACCGACGAACAGGCCAGCAGCCACACCGCCGTCTGCCAGTGCGCCGGCAACAGCAGAGCGACCCGGTCACCCGGCCCCGCCGCCAGGTCGCCCTGCAGCAGGTTCGCCGTCTTGGCCACCCAATTGGCGAAGGTGGCCACGGACAATTCGACGCGCTCGCCCGTCGCGTCGTCGTAGAAGGTCACCAGGGGGCGTCCGGGATCCGCGGCGAGCGCGGAACGCAGCAGGTCGGCAGGGGTGCGATCGGTGGCGTTCACCCGCGCAAGGGTACGCCGCGCCCGCTGCCCGCACCGCCTGGCGGGGCCACCGGTTCGGCGTAACCGGACCCGACGGACCGTCAATTCCCCGATGGGCAGGTTTGTCTGACTGTGTTCAATATCAGGGGCATGCGTGGATTCCTGACTTGCTCGATCGGCGTCACCTGCGCGGCGGCTCTCACCCTCCCGCCGACCGTGCTCAACGCGCCGTCCGCGTCCGCGGCCGCCGCACCGGCGGACCGGACCACGACGACGGCCCTCCCCGGCAGCACCCAGTCGCTGCCCCTCGCCCCCCTCGCCCCCCGCGCCCGTGAGCGCGTTCTCGGCCGGGCCCCCGAACAGGGCGCGTACAGCACCGACGTACGGCACTTCTCACTCGTCGGCGTCGTCTGGGACAACCCCGGAGCCGAACTGCACGGCCAGGTCCAGGTGCGCACCCGGTCCGCCGCCACCGGCGACTGGTCGGGCTGGCAGGACGTCGACACGCACAACGCCGACCACGGCGCCGACCCGGACACGGCGGAGGCCGCCTCCGGCCGGGTGCACGGCGCCACCGCGCCCCTGTGGGTGGGCGACTCGGACGGAGTCGACGTACGGGTACGCGCAGACGCAGACGCAGACGCAGACGCGGACGCGGACACCAACGCGGACACCAACCCAGACCTGGACACCGACACCGGCGACGACTCCGTCCCGCGCGACAGCGGCCCCGGGCCCGGCGTCGGACGTGACCTGCTCCCGGCGGGCCTGCGCCTCGAACTCGTCGACCCGGGCGAGGAGATCCCGGCCCAGGGCCCGCCGGCCGACAGCCCCCGTACCGACACCGCGGCCGACGCGGCGGCCGCGGTCAACGCCGACCTCGTGTCCTTCGCCGCCGCCGAGATCCCCGCGCTGAACCGGGAGGACACCGAACGCGAACTCGGGCAGCTGAGCGGCGCCGAGGCCCCGCTCGCGAAGCCGTACATCGGACCGCGTCCGAGGATCGTCACCCGCCACGGCTGGGGCGCCGACGAGTCGCTGCGCGAGAAGGGGTTCGTCTACACGGGGAAGATCAAGGCGGCCTTCGTCCACCACACCGCCACCGGCAACGGATACCGCTGCTCCGAGGCCCCGTCCGTCATCCGCAGTATCTACCGCTACCACGTCGTGAGCATGGGCTGGCGGGACATCGGCTACAACTTCCTCGTCGACAAGTGCGGAACCATCTACGAGGGCCGCGCCGGGGGAGTGGCGAAGGCCGTCAGAGGCGCCCACACGCTCGGGTTCAACAACCACAGCATGGGGATCGCGGTGATCGGCACCTACGGCTCGCACAAGCCCTCCGCGGCCGCCGTGACCGCCGTCGCCAAGCTCACCGCGTGGAAGCTCGGACTCTTCGGTGCCAATCCGAAGGGAAAGACATATCTGAAGTCCGCGGGTGGCAATCTCTACCCAAAGGGGAAGAACGTACGACTGAACGTGATCTCCGGCCACCGGGACGGGTACGCCACCGAATGCCCAGGCGCCAAGCTCTACGCCAAGCTCGGCTCGGCCCGGACCAGCTCCGCGCACCTGCAGGGACGCTGAGAACGCGTCTGCAGGGACGCTGAGGACGGGGGCCGCGTTCATCGCCGTCGGGGGCAGTCGGGGGAAACCGCACACCCATGCCGCGTGGCATCACGCGGCCGTCGAGGGCGCCGTCGCACGGTCTGCATACACTGGCCGGCCGACAGAGAGTTCGGCCGGTCCCGGCAGGAAGCAGAGACGACAGGTGACAGAAGCGATCCTCCTGGTCGGCGGCAAAGGCACCCGGCTGCGCCCGCTCACGGTCCACACGCCCAAGCCGATGGTCCCGGCGGCCGGTGTGCCGTTCCTGACGCACCAGCTGGCCAGAGCCAGAGCGGCGGGCGTGGAGCACATCGTCCTCGCGACGAGCTACCTGGCGGACGTCTTCGAACCGTACTTCGGCGACGGCGCGGCACTCGGCCTGCACATCGAGTACGTCACCGAGGAGGAACCCCTCGGCACCGGCGGCGCGATCCGCAACGTGGCCGCCCGGCTGCACTCGGGCCCCGACGACCCGGTCCTGATCTTCAACGGCGACATCCTGACGGGCCTGGACATCGGCGCCCTGGTGGCCACGCACGAGTCGACCTCGGCGGACGTCTCCCTCCACCTCACGCAGGTGACCGACCCCCGCGCGTACGGCCTCGTCCCCACCGACGAGACGGGCCGTGTCCTCGCTTTCCTGGAGAAGCCCCAGACCCCCGAGGAGATCGTCACCGACCAGATCAACGCGGGAGCGTACGTCTTCCGCCGCTCGGTCATCGACACGATCCCGGCGGGCCGCCCGGTGTCGGTGGAGCGCGAGACCTTCCCCGAGCTGCTCGCGGCCGGCGCCCATCTCCAGGGCATGGTCGACTCCACGTACTGGCTGGACCTCGGCACACCCGCGGCCTTCGTGCGCGGCTCGGCGGACCTCGTCCTGGGCCGCGCCCCGTCCCCGGCGGTCCCCGGCCGCTGCGGCGACCGCCTCGTCCTCCCCACGGCCCGGGTCGCGGCGGACGCGAAGCTGACGGGGGGCACGGTGGTGGGCGAGGGCGCGTTCGTGGCGGAGGGCGCGCGGGTCTTCGGCTCGACGATCCTCCCGGGCGCCGTGATCGAACCCGGCGCCGTCATCACCGACTCCCTGATCGGCAACCGCGCCCGTGTCGGCGAACGCTCGGTCCTTACGGGCACGGTGATCGGCGACGGCGCGGTCATCGGCGCCGACAACGAACTGCGGGACGGCGCGAGGGTGTGGTGCGACGCGAGGATCCCGGCAGGGGCGGTGCGGTTCTCCTCGGACCAGTAGGGGGTGGCTGCCGGAGTCGTCCGGCTGCGGACGCGTGGGGGCTGCTCGCGCAGTTCCCCGCGCCCCTAAAAAAACTCAGCTGCGGGCAGGCGTGCCGCAGGGCGGCACGGGTGGGCGCTGGGGGTCCCCCCGGCCGAAGGCTGGGGGAGGCACCCTGCCAGCGCCGGCAAGCGTCCCCACCCCCCCGCCCCGCACATCACAACCGGCCGATATCCCCTCGCGGCATCCGCGGCGCCCGCCGCTTCGGCACCTGCCCACTCAGCAAGATCAACCGAGCCGCCCGATGCCGCTGCCCCGCATACGGCTCGAGCAGCCGCAGCATCACCTCGTCGTCGGCATGCCGGTCCCCGGCCAACGCAAACCCCACGATCCCCGGCAGGTGCAGGTCCCCGACCGTCACCGCGTCCGCCGCCCCATGACTGCGCTGCACGGTCTCCGCCGACGTCCACGGCCCCACCCCCGGCACCACCTCCAGCCGCGCCTGCGCCGCCTCCGCCGTCATCCCCACGGCCTGCTCAAGCCGCGCAGCGACCCGTACCGCCCGCAGAATCGTCGAGGCCCGCTTGTCGTCGACCCCGGCCTTGTGCCACTCCCAGGAAGGAATCAGCGCCCAGGTGCGGGGCGCCGGCATCACCCACATCGGCCGCTCACCCACCCCCGCGGGACCCGGCGCCCGCTCCCCGAACCTCCGCACCAGCAACCGCCAGGCCCGGTAGGCCTCGTCGGTCGTCACCTTCTGCTCCAGGACCGACGGAACCAACGACTCCAGCACCAGCCCGGTCCGCGTCAGCCGCAGCCCCGGCCGCCGATGCAGGGCCGCCGCCACGACCCGGTGCCGGGGTACGAACGCGGAGGGGTCGTCGGCGGACCCGAGCATCTCCGGCAGCTGCTCCAGCAGCCAGTCGGCCCCCGGCCCCCAGGCCTCCCCGCGTGCCTCACCGCCGTACACGGCGACCCGGAGCGTCCCCGGCCCGGCGGGCGTCAGACTGGCCCGCCACACGGACCCGTCACGGGTGGCCCGGAAGGTCGGATCCCCGGGCCCCCGCCGCAGCGGCCCCAGCACGAGCCCCAGATCAAGAGCCCCGCCCGGCTTCCACACCCGAACCCGCCCGGGCGCGGCAGCCTGCCGAGGCACGCCGGCAGGCACGACAACCTGCCCACCCCGCACCGTCGTACGCGTGGGCTTAGGAGCAAACCGACCAGCCACCCAAAGAATCCTAGGCCTCAAGCGCCCCTGAAAGGGGCGCGGGGCTGTGTCCGATATGCGGCTCCGCCGCGTGGGCGCGATCAACCCCCACAACCCGCACTCGCCGACGAACCGGTGCACCCCGAACCGCAGGCGCAAAGCAGCTCACCGCACCTCGACAAAGTCCCCGACCTCCCTCGGCGCCCTCTCCCTCGGCTCCTCCGCGGCCTTCCCCACCGCAACCGCCCCCATCGGATCCCACCCCTCCGGCAGATCCAACACCTCCCGCACCACATCCCGGCAGAACATCGTCGACGACACCCACGCCGACCCCAACTGCTCCCCGGCCAGGGCCACCAGCAGGTTCTGCACCGCGGCCCCCGCTGCGACCACGAACATCTCCCGCTCGGCCGCGTCGCGCCGCGGATCCCCGTACGTGTGCGACCCCTCCATCACCAGGCACGGCACGACCAGGTACGGCGCGTTCCGCAGCACATCGCCCCGCCGTACCCGCTTGGCGATGGACTCCTCCGACCTGCCGTCCTTCCTCAGGTCGGCGATCCACGCGTCCCGCATCGCGTCCAGCAGTGCGACGCGGGCCTCGGCCGACTCCAGCAGCACGAACCGCCACGGCGTCGTGTGATGCGGCGCCGGCGCGGTCACGGCCGCGGCGACCGCCCGCCGTACCGCCCCGGGGTCGACGGGGTCGTCGGTGAAGGCCCGCACCGTCCGCCGCAGGGTCACCGCCTCCCGGACCGCCTCGGACGTCCCGAGCCGGAACATGTCGCTGCCCGCGTCCCGGACCAGTGCCCGCGCGCCGTCCTCGTCGTCTTCGTCGCCGGCGTCCGCCACGACGTGCGCGAGGCCCCGCACCACGGCGACCGGCATCCCCGTCGCCTTGCCCTTCACCAGGTCCCCGGCGGCGGCCAGCTCGTCGGCCGTGGCGACGACCGTCGCGACCAGCGGATTGCCGTACGCGTCCACGCCCCCGCGCAGGTCGTCCAGCACCTCCACGCCGGCGGCGCCGATGGTGACGTCCGTGAGCCCCGAGCGCCAGGGTCGCCCGAAGGTGTCCGTGACGATCACGCCGACGTTGACGCCCAGCGCGTCCCGGAGGCCTGCGCGGACGGCCCGGGCCGAGGCGTCGGGATCCTCGGGCAGCAACAGCACGGTCCCGGCCGGGGTGTTGGACGCGTCCACGCCCGCCGCGGCCATGACCAGGCCCTGCCGGTTCTCCACGATCCGCAGGGTCCCGCGGCGGGCGACCACCCGCACGGTCTCGGCGTCGATCGCCGCCTCCCGGTCGGCCGCCTCGACGATCCGGCCCTCGGCCTTGGAGACGATCTTGGAGGTGACGATCACCACGTCCCCGTCGGCCAGCCCCGGCTCCGCCGCGGCGATCAGCTTGGCCAGGTCGTCGCCCTGCTGGACCTCGGGGATCCCGGGCAGCGCCCACACCCGGAACGCGGGCACCGCGTCGGCCGCGCCTGCGGTCCCGGTCGTGCCGGTCGCGTCGGTCATGCCCCGCGCACCTCCTCGGCCAGCGCCAGCGCCTCCCGGGCCATCTGCGCGGCCGCGTCCAGGTCGGTCATCATCAGCGGTACGGCCCGGCAGCGGATGCCGGCCGCCTCCACGCGCGCGACGCTGCCCTCGTCCACGGAGTCGACGAGCCAGCCGTCCAGCAGCCCGGAGCCGTAGTGCTCGGCGACCGCCGCCGCCGTCGACTCCACGCCCACCGCCGCGAGCACCTTGTCGGCCATCCCGCGCACCGGCGCGTCCCCGACGATGGGGGAGAGGCCCACCACGGGCACCCCGGCCTCGGCGATCGCCTCCCGGATGCCGGGCACCGCGAGGATCGTGCCGACGGAGACCACCGGGTTGGACGGCGGGAAGAGGATCACGTCCGCCTCGGCGACGGCCTCCAGGACGCCGGGCGCCGGCTTGGACTGCTCGGCGCCGACGGGCACGACCGCCTCGGCGGGGACGCCCGCCCGCAGCCGTACCCAGTACTCCTGGAAGTGCACCGCCCTGCGCTCGCCGTCGACCTCGACGGCCACATGGGTCTCGACCCGGTCGTCGGTCATCGGGATCAGCTTCACGCCCGGCTTCCAGCGGTCGCACAGTGCCTCGGTCACCGCGCTCAGCGGATAACCGGCGCCCAGCATCTGGGTGCGCACGATGTGCGTCGCGAAGTCCCGGTCGCCGAGCCCGAACCAGTCCGGCCCCACCCCGTAGGCGGCGAGCTCCTCCTTCAGGTGGAAGGTCTCGTCGGTCCGCCCCCAGCCCTGCTCCTCGTTGATGCCGCCACCGAGCGTGTACATCACCGTGTCGAGGTCCGGACAGACCTTCAGCCCGAAGAGGTGGATGTCGTCCCCGGTGTTGCCGATGACGGTCACGTCGGCGTCCGGCACGGCCTGCTTCAGACCGCGCAGGAACCGGGCACCGCCGATACCGCCTGCCAGAACCACAATGCGCATGCGCCAAGTCTTGCAGGCGGGTCCGACAACGCGTCACGCAGTCACGGGACGGGCCTCGCAGGCCGCGGCGGCCGCCGTGTGCATGGGCATCTCGGTCAGGCCCGGGTAGTAGACGTGCAGGCTCACCGCCGGCTCCAGCGCGTCGTTCACGACCTCGTGCACGTACCCCGGCGCGAACACCCGTTGTGCACCGGCGCCCAACGCGCGCGTGCCGCGCTCGGTGCGCTCGGTGAGCGCGCCCTCCAGGACGGTCAGCACGCCGGAGGAGCGGCCGTGGTCGTGCAGCCCGCTGCCCTGTCCGGGCACCCAGGACAGCAGCCACACCTCGTAGCCGGGGCCGGTGCGCAGCCGGTGGTACCAGCGGCTGGTCGCGTCGTACTCGACGAGGTGCGCCCACTGCGCGCGGTCGGCGGCGATCGCGCGGGCCAGGCCGACGAACTCGGCCACGGTGACCGGGTGCTCGCGCGGGGGCTGCAGCAGGTGCTGCACCTCGAGGATGTCGCCGGCGATCTGGAGGTCGTTGTCGCTGTTCATGGGGGTGCGGTGGTTCCTCAGTGAAGAAGGTCAGCGGGGAACGAAAAGCGAAAACCGAGTCCGGGGGACTCGGTCTGCGGCTGGAGCGGGAGCGGTCGGATACGACTACGACTGCGGCTCAACAGCTGCGACAGCAACAGCTACAGCGAGCGCGGGCAGCACCGTGGGACCCGGCGGTGCGGGTCGAGGTGAGCGCCAAGTTCGCGAGCATGCCCACAAGGACATCGGTTCACACCTCCCGTGTCAACTCGACGCCCGGTATGTGGGACATGGTTCACCTCATCCGGTTCATCTCGCTGCCGAAAGGTTTGTTCAGTAAGCGCCCGGGACACATGGCGCACAACCGGGCGCGCGAGCCACTTCGGAACGCGATCGAACATCTGGGCGTCCTTCTCCGTACAAGCTCTGTATGGGGTCGGGTGCCCCGCGCGGGGCGTCGTCTGCGTGTCAAGGTTTATGGCGATTTGAACACTTTCCGCTTGGCCTTGGTTCCGCAGAGTGAATAACGGGCCCAATAGCAGATCTCGGCTTGACTCGCCCGGAGCAGCACACTTGTAATTTCACTCGTGTCGTTCAGCCGAAATCGGCAACGGCCACGCACGGGGACGTGAAAGACAGACGAGGGGCGCACATGACCGAGCTGGTGCAGCAACTGCTGGTCGACGACGCGGACGAGGAACTCGGCTGGCAGGAGCGCGCGCTGTGCGCCCAGACCGACCCCGAGTCCTTCTTCCCCGAGAAGGGCGGCTCCACCAGAGAGGCCAAGAAGGTCTGCCTCGCCTGCGAGGTGCGCTCCGAGTGCCTCGAGTACGCCCTCGCCAACGACGAGCGGTTCGGCATCTGGGGCGGGCTCTCCGAGCGGGAGCGCCGCCGCCTCAAGAAGGCCGCCGTCTGACCGACGAGGGCTGCGGTCCGGAGCGGACGTCCATCCAACGCACACATCTGAGCTGCGCGAACGGCCCGTCGCCGGTGGGTTATCCACAGGCGGCGGGCCGTCGACATGCCCAGCCGATAGTGTGGGCGCTCGTCCGAGACGCCTCGCCGCCACCAGCGGGCGCAGGAGTCCACCGCAGTCCATCGAACCGGGGCCCGTACCTCGATGTCCGTGCACAGCCACACGGCAGCCCAAGACACGGCTGCCACAGCGGGGTTTGACCCGACCCGCCCGCCCGAGTTCCCGCGTCACGTGGTGACCGCGGTCCTCGTCTCCCACGACGGTGCCCGCTGGCTGCCCGCCGCGCTCGCCGGGCTGCTCGGCCAGGAGCGCCCCGTCCAGTACGCGGTCGCGGCCGACACCGGCAGCGCGGACGACTCCGCCCAGCTGCTCACCGAGTCCCTCGGTGACGCCAACGTCCTGCACCTCGCCCGCCGCACCGGCTTCGGCCAGGCCGTCGAGGAGGCGAGCCGCACCGCGCCCGTCCTCACTCCGGACGACCTGCCGTACCTGAAGCGGCCCAGCGGCTGGGACCCGGTCACCCGCCAGTGGCGCGACGACGCCTACGACATGCCCGAGCTGCCGTACGGCGAACCGGTCCAGTGGCTGTGGCTGCTGCACGACGACTGCGCCCCGGAACCCGGCGCCCTGACCCAGCTGCTCCGGGTCGTCGACAACGAGCTGGAGCTGGGCCGCGACGACGTGGCGGTCGTCGGCCCCAAGCTGCGCGGCTGGTACGACCGCAGGCAGCTGCTCGAGGTCGGCGTCACCATCGCCAACTCCGGGCGCCGCTGGACCGGCCTGGACCGCCGCGAGCAGGACCAGGGCCAGCACGACCACGTGCGGCCCGTGCTCTCCGTCTCCACCGCCGGCATGCTGATCCGTCGCGACGTCTTCGAGGAGCTCGGCGGCTTCGACCGCAGACTGCCCCTGATGCGCGACGACGTCGACCTGTGCTGGCGCGCGCACAACGCGGGACACCGCGTCCTGGTGGCCCCCGAGGCCGTCGTACGGCACGCCGAGGCCGCCTCCCGCGAGCGCCGCGCCGTCGACTGCGCCGGCCGTACCACCACCTCCCCGCACAAGGTCGACAAGGCCGGCGCGATCTACACCCTGCTGGTCAACGCCCCTACGGCCACCCTGCCCTGGATCATGCTCCGCCTGGTCCTCGGCACCCTGCTGCGCACCGTCGCCTACCTCGTCGGCAAGGTCCCCGGACAGGCCCTCGACGAGATCCGCGGTCTGCTGGGCACCCTGCTGCGGCCCGAGCGGATCATCGCCGGGCGGCGCAGGCGCGGCCGCTCCCAGCTCGACAAGGGCGAGCTGCGCCCCCTGTTCCCGCCGCCCGGCGCCACCGTCCGGGCCACCGTCGAGCAGGTCGCGGGCAACCTCTTCGGCGGCGACGAGGAGATCTCCGCGGCCGGCCGGCACGGCGGCGCGGTCGAGTCCGGGCCCGGCGGCGACGACGCCGACTTCCTGGAGATCGAGCAGTTCGCCCGCCTCAAGCGCATCGCCCGCAAGCCGGGCCCGGTGCTCTTCCTGGTGCTGCTGCTGATCTCGCTGGCCGCCTGCCGCGCCCTGCTCGGCTCCGGCGCGCTCGCGGGCGGCGCCCTGCTGCCCGCCCCGGGCACCGCGAGCGAGCTGTGGTCGCGCTACCTGGACGCCTGGCACGCCGTCGGCGCCGGCGGCACCCCGGCCGCGCCGCCGTACCTCGCCATCGTCGCCGCGCTGGCCTCCCTGCTGTTCGGCTCCACCGGGCTCGCGGTCACCGTGCTGCTGGTCGCCTCGGTACCGCTGGCCGGGTTCACCGCCTACTTCGCCTCCCGCCCGCTGGTCACCTCGCGCCTGCTGCGCGCCTGGGCGGCCATCGCCTACGCCTTCCTGCCCGCCGCCACCGGCGCCCTCGCGGGCGGCCGCATCGGCACCGCCGTCCTCGCGATCCTGCTGCCGCTGATCGCCCGCGCGGGCGTCGCGGCCGGCGGCCTCGCGAGCTCCTCGGGAGCGCGCGGCAGCTGGCGCGCCACCTGGGCGTACGCCCTGCTGCTCACCATCACCACCGCGTTCACGCCGATCGTCTGGCCGATCGCCCTGGTCCTCGGCCTCGCCGTGCTCGCCGTCCGCCGCGCCGACCTGGTCGCCTCCGGCCTGCGGCTGCTGGTCCAGCTCGGCACCCCGCTGCTGGTCCTCGCCCCCTGGTCGCTGACGCTGCTGCCGTTCGGCTTCTTCAAGGAGGCCGGGCTCGAGTACGGCTCCTCGGCCGCCTCCGCCCTCGACCTGCTCGGCGCCAGCCCGGGCGGCCCCGGCACGGTCAACGGGCTGATGCTCGTCGGCGTCGTCCTGGCCGCGCTCGCCGCCCTGCTGCGCTCCGAGCGCCAGTCGGCCATCCGCACCGCCTGGGCGGTCGCCCTGGTCGGCCTGGTCTTCGCGGTCCTGTCGAACAAGTCCACCTGGGCCGGCCCCGCGACCCTCGTCTACGCCATCGCGATCCTGTCCGCCGCCGCGCTCGGCGCCGACGGGGCACGTTCGCGCGTCGCCGAGCAGAGCTTCGGCTGGCGCCAGCCGGTGGCCGCCCTGATCGCCTTCGCCTCCGCCGCCGGCCCGCTGCTGCTCGCCGCCGGCTGGATGATCGCGGGCGCCGACGGCCCGGTCGAGCGGCGCGACCCCGCCCAGGTGCCCGCCTTCGTCGCGGAGGACAGCACCACCACCGACCAGGTCCGCACCCTCGTCCTCGACAGCGACAGCACCGCACGCGTGTCCTACATGCTGGTGCGCGGCTCCGGTGCCCGCATGGGAGACGCCGAGGTCACCGCCGCCGACGGCGAGAACGCCACGCTCGACAAGGTCGTCGCCAACCTGGTCGCCGGCTCCGGCGCCGACCAGGCCGACCAGCTCGGCGGGTTCGCCGTGCGCTACGTCCTCGTCCACAAGGGCGCACCGCGTGACATCACCCGCGTGCTCGACGCCACGCCCGGCCTGTCCCGGCTCAGCCAGCAGAACGGCGGCGCCCTGTGGCGCGTCGACCAGCAGGTCTCCCGCGCGACCATCGTCTCCGCGAACGGCTCCGGCACCCCCGACTCCGTCGCCGCCGGATCCGTCGACATCCACACCACCGTCCCGACCGGTGCCGACGGCCGCATCCTGCGCCTGGCCGACTCGGCCTCCGAGGGCTGGACGGCCACCCTGGACGGCAAGCCGCTCACCCGCACCACCGTCGACGGCTGGGCCCAGGGCTTCGAGCTCCCCTCCTCCGGCGGGAAGCTGGACGTCACCTACGACACGCCGTTCACCCACACCGCCTGGCTGTGGGCACAGGGCGCGCTCGCCGTCGTCCTGGTCGTCCTCGCCCTGCCCGGCCGCCGCCGCGACGTCGACGACGACCTCCCCGAGGAGCAGCCGGTCCCCGCCCAGGCCGCCGAGGGCGAGGGCCGCCGCGCCCGCCGCCTGCGCGCCCAGGCGGAGGCCGAGGAGGAGGCCCAGGAGGGGTACCAGGAGACCCCGGAGGACACCGGCTTCCCGTCGGCGGCACCGGAGGAGGAGACCCCGGCCGCGGTCCCGCACCAGCAGTCGTACGACGAGTGGGACCCGGCGTCCTACCCGCAGACCGAGGGCTACGACACCGGCTACGCCGACCCGTACCAGGGCGCCGACGCCGACGCCGGCACCGGCCAGTACCAGACCGGCGGCTACGACCAGCAGACGTACGACCCCTACCAGACCGGCCAGTACGACCCGTACGCCTACGGCGGGCAGCAGGGGCAGGGCGCGTACGACCCGACGTACCAGCAGGGCTACGACCCCGCCTACGACCCGGCCGCCCAGCACACCCACGGCACCGGCGGCGAGCACCACGACGGGAGCCAGCAGTGAACCGCACCACCCTGTCCCTGCTCGCCGGCACGGCCGCCCTCGCGGCGGTCACCGGGTTCGCCGCGCTCGACCCGCCGGCCACCACCCCCGCGCACACCGCCGAGGCGGCCGCCCAGCTGCCCGTGGAGCGCACCACACTGCTGTGCCCGGCGCCCAGCCTGTCCGACATCGCCGACACCTCGTACACGTCGTTCACGCCCGTCACCAAGGGCACCACGAGCGACGGAAAGGCCGAACTCCAGGCCGCCTCCGAGCAGTCGGCGGACGGGACGGGCGGCGGCAAGAAGAAGGCGGCGAAGCCCGTCCTCACCCCGAAGACGCCCGGCACCCCGGCCACCGGGGACACCTCGGGCGCCGACGGGCCCGCCTACGTCGGCACCGCCGAGGGCAAGTACGCCCCCGGCTGGACGGTCCAGGAGACCACCGAGGTCGCCGCGGGCACCGGACGCGGCCTCCAGGGGGTCACCTGCACGGCGGCCGACACCGACTTCTGGTTCCCCGGCGCCAGCACCGCCGCGAGCCGCACCGACTACGTGCACCTCACCAACCCCGACGACGGCGCCGCCGTGGTCGACATCGAGCTGTACGGCAAGGACGGCCAGCTCAAGTCCACGGTGGGGGAGGGCATCACGGTCCAGCCGCACGCCAGTGAGCCGGTCCTGCTGTCCACGCTCACCGACGAGCGGCAGACCGACCTGACCGTGCACGTGAGCGTGCGCAGCGGCCGGGTCGGCGCGAGCGTGCAGGCCCTGGACGACAAGACCGGCGGCGACTGGCTGGCCGCCTCCGCCGACCCGTCCGGCAGCCTGGTGCTGCCCGGCATCCCCAAGGACGCCACCGACGTCCGGCTGATCGCCTTCACCACCGGCGACAACGACGCGGACCTGAAGGTGCGCCTCGCCTCCCCGGACGGCACGATCACCCCGGCAGGCAACGAGACGCTGCACGTGAAGTCGGGCATGACCACCGCGACCGACCTCGGCGACGTCACGCGCGGCGAGGCGGGGTCGCTGATCCTCACGCCCAGCGACCAGTCCGTCCCGATCGTGGCCGCCCTGCGCGTCACCCGCGGGAAGGGCGCCAACCAGGAAACCGCGTACATCCCGGCGACCGCACCGGTCGGCACGCGCGCGACGTCCGCCGACAACAGCGGCAAGGGCACCACCCTCTCCCTGGCCGCCCCCACCGCGACCGCCCAGGTCAAGGTCACGGCGTCGGCGGGCAGCGGCGGCGGCACGGCGGTCTCCAAGACGTTCACCATCAAGTCCGGCACCACCCAGAACGTCGACGCCCCGGTCCCGTCCGGCCTGAAGGGCACCTACGCCCTGACCGTGGAGACGGTCTCCGGCGGCCCGGTCTACGGCGCCCGCACCCTGGCGGCCACCGAGGACGGCGTCCCGGGCTTCACGATCCAGACCCTCCCGGACGACCGCGGCACGGTGGCCGTACCGGAGGCGGACCAGGACGTGTCGGTGCTGCAGAAGTAGGTGCCGCAGAAGTTGGCGCGAGGTCGCCGGGTGGGCTCAGTGGGAGGGGGCTCTAGTGGGAGGGGGCTCAGTCCTCGCCGTACCGGGGATCGACCGTCTCCGGGGTGAGGCCGAGCAGCTCGGCGACCTGCTCCACGACGACCTCGTGCACCAGAGCGGCCCGCTCGTCGCGCCCCTTGGTGCGGATCTCGACCGGCCGCCGGTAGACGACCACCCGCGCCCGGCGTCCCTCGCGCGCGGGAATGATGCCGCCCAGCGGCACCGCCTCGTCGTCCCAGCTGTCGCCGTGCCGGTCCTGGAGCCGGGGTACTTCGAGGACCAGGAAATCGATGTCGGCGAGCTGCGGCCAGCGCCGCTCCAGTCGCTCCACGGAGTCCTGCACCAGGTCCGCGAACACGTCGGCGCGGCTCGCGGCCAGCGGCACCTGAGGTGGCGCGATCGGCCCGCGCATGCCCCGACCGTGGCGATCGCGTCGACGAGGCCCGGGGCCGGCGGCACGGGGCGGTACACGGTTGTCCATCACTGGTGAAGCGTAGTCCTCGCGGGCTCCGGCCGCGCCGCCCCATGCACCGGGACCGCCCGGTACGGCATGTCGCAGGATGACCATTCCAGCCAAGGTTGGGCTCGTTTCCATATCTCCACGAGACCGGCGAGCTCAAGGCAATTGACGGTGTTTGTACAGACTCGTGACCGGATGCGGCGTCGACCATGACCCCGGACGACCCCTTCCGTGCAGGTCAGCAGGGCGTGTCCGGAGGGGTGTGTGGGGCGTTTCACAGTCCGACACGGTGGAGTGACCTGGGGGAGAGTCGTCGCGGCCCGCTCAAGAGTGCGGTACCGTCCAACGTCGTGAGCCCTGTACGTCGCTGTTCGCGAACCGCCTGCGGCCGACCCGCCGTCGCGACGCTGACGTACGTCTACGCCGACTCGACCGCGGTCCTCGGCCCGCTCGCCACCTACGCCGAACCCCACTGCTACGACCTGTGCGCCGAGCACTCCGAGCGCCTCACCGCCCCGCGCGGCTGGGAGGTCGTCCGGCTCCTCGACAGCTCCGCTCCCGCACGTCCGAGCGGGGACGACCTGGAAGCCCTCGCGAACGCGGTGCGCGAGGCGGCCCGCCCCCAGGAGCGGGCGGCCGGAGCGGGCGGCGGCGGTCGCGGGGCGGACCCGATGGAGGTCGCACGGCGCGGCCACCTGCGGGTGCTGCGGTCGCCGGACAACTGACGTCTCCCCGGGTCCACCGCTCATTCTGTCGCCCTCCGGTTGCTTTCCGATTGCCCTCCAGTTGTCTTTCACGCGCGCGGATTCCCGTGCCGCACACCCATTGACGCGTGCTTGTCATGGACGCGACCATTCCGGGTGACCGTCGGCGGGAAATCGCTTTCCGCATGCCGGAACCCGGGGAGGCGCCCGTGTACGTCCAGGAACTGGAACCCGTCGCCGACTCGCTCGGCCTGTCCGCCCTCGTCGCGGCCCTGCCGCTGCTGATCGTCCTGGTCCTGCTCGGCGGGGTACGCGTGAAAGCGCACCTGGCGGGCCTGAGCGGCCTTCTCGCGGCCGTACTCGTCGCGCGGCTCGCCTACCGCATGCCGCTGGACCAGACCCTCTCCAGCGCCGCGCAGGGCGCCGCGTTCGGCCTGTTCCCCATCCTGTGGATCGTCGTCAACGCCCTGTGGGTGTACCGGATGACGGTCCGCACCCGCCACTTCGACGTCCTGCGCCGCTCGTTCGGGCGACTTTCCGACGACCCGCGCATCCAGGCCCTCGTGGTCGCCTTCTGCTTCGGCGCCCTCCTCGAGGCGTTGGCCGGATTCGGTGCCCCGGTCGCGATCTGCTCGGTGATGCTCGTCGCCCTCGGCTTCGACCCGGTCCGCGCGGCCGTGGTCTCCCTGGTCGCCAACACCGCCCCGGTCGCCTTCGGCGCGATGGGCACCCCGGTGGTGACGCTCGCTCAGGTCACCGGTCTGCCCCTGGACTCGGTCGCCTCCGTGGTCGGCCGCCAGACCCCGCTCCTCGCCCTGGTGGTGCCGCTGGTGCTGGTCGGCCTGGTCGACGGCGTACGCGGGCTGCGCGAGACCTGGGTGCCGGCCCTGGCGTGCGGAGTCGCCTTCGCCGCCGCCCAGTTCGCCGCCTCCAACTATCTCTCCGCCCAACTCGCCGACATCTGCGCCGCCCTGGCAGGCGCGGCCGCCCTCCTCGCCGTACCGCACGCGCGCGTACCGGCGACCGAGGAGGTCCGCGTGGCCGTCCTCACCGGCGCCCGCAGCGCCGACCTGGACGTGCGCGACGAACGGCCCCAAGTCCTGCGCGCCTACGCCCCGTACGCCCTGATCATCGCGGTCTTCTCGGTCGCCCAGATCCCGCCGGTCAAGGACTGGCTGACGAAGGCGAACCGGGTCTACGACTGGCCCTTCCTGGACGTCGTCAACCCCAAGGGTGAACCGGTCGGAGGAAATCTCTTCACCTGGCCGATCGTCGCCACGGGCGGCACGCTGGTCCTGTTCGCCGGCATCGCCACGGCGGCCGTCCTGCGCGTGCACGCGCGCGTGGCGGTCGCGGAATGGGCCGCGACCGTACGGGAGTTGCGGTACGCCATCCTCACCGTGACGTCCGTCCTCGCCCTCGCCTACGTCATGAACCTCTCCGGACAGGCCGCGACGATCGGCCACTTCGTGGCGGCGGCGGGCGCGGGTCTGGCCTTCCTCTCCCCGGTCCTCGGCTGGTTCGGCGTCGCCGTCTCCGGCTCCGACACCTCGGCCAACGCCCTCTTCGGAGCCCTCCAGGTGAGCGCCGCCCACGAGTCGGGTCTCTCCCCGGAACTCCTGGCGGCCGGCAACAGCTCCGGCGGCGTGCTCGGCAAGATGGTCTCCCCGCAGAACCTCACGATCGCCTGCGCGGCGGTGGGCCTGGCGGGCCGGGAGGGGGACCTGCTGCGCAGGGTGCTGCCGTGGAGCCTCGGACTGCTGCTGGTGATGTGCCTGATCGTGGTGGCGCAGAGCGGTCCGGTGCTGAGCTGGATGCTGCCGTGAGCCACCGGTTTCGACCGACCGCCACCGACTTCGACCGACTTCGACCGGCTTCGACGCACGGCGACCGACGCACGGCGACCGGCTTCGACAAAGGGCGGCCGGCTTTGACGCAGGGGAACCGGTATTGACGCGCGGCGACCGGCTTCGACGCGCGGCGACCCGCTTCGACCCACCGGGACCGGCTTCTCCCCACCGCGACCGGATCGCCGCAGATCACAGCCAGGAGGCCGCCGGGCATCCGCCGGGCATCGGCCGGGGGATCCCGCGTCGGCCCCTCACCCGGAACAGGTAGTTTGGGGCGACCGAGAGGATTTCAGGAGGGTTGGCCAGTGGCTGTTGCTGATCTGTCGCAGATCGTGAAGGCGTACGACGTGCGCGGGGTGGTTCCGGACCAGTGGGACGAGGCACTCGCCGAGCTGTTCGGCGCCGCGTTCGTCCAGGTGACCGGTGCCGCCGCGATCGTCGTCGGCCACGACATGCGGCCCTCCTCGCCCGCTCTGTCCCGCGCCTTCGCGCGCGGTGCCGCGGCCCGGGGCGTCGACGTCACCGAGATCGGCCTCTGCTCGACCGACCAGCTCTACTACGCCTCGGGCGCGATGGGCCTGCCGGGCGCGATGTTCACGGCCTCGCACAACCCCGCGCAGTACAACGGCATCAAGATGTGCCGCGCGGGAGCCGCGCCGGTGGGCCAGGACACGGGCCTGACGGAGATCCGGGAGCTGGCCGAGCGCTGGACGCAGGAGGGTGCCCCCGAGCCGGCCGCTACGCCGGGAACGATCACCTCCCGCGACACGTTGTCGGACTACGCGGCGTACCTGCGCTCACTCGTGGACCTGACCTCCGTCCGCCCCCTGAAGGTCGTGGTCGACGCGGGCAACGGCATGGGCGGACACACGGTCCCGACGGTCTTCGAGGGCCTGCCGCTGGCCGTGGTCCCGATGTACTTCGAGCTGGACGGCACCTTCCCGAACCACGAGGCCAACCCGCTCGACCCCGCCAACATCGTGGACCTCCAGGAGCGCGTGCGCGCCGAGTCCGCCGACCTCGGCCTGGCCTTCGACGGCGACGCGGACCGCTGCTTCGTCGTGGACGAGCGCGGTGAGCCGGTCTCCCCGTCGGCGATCACGGCCCTGGTGGCCGTGCGCGAGCTGGCGAAGAACGGTGGCAAGGGCACGGTCATCCACAACCTGATCACGTCCTGGACCGTCCCCGAGGTGGTCCGGGAGAACGGCGGCAGCCCCGTCCGCACGCGCGTCGGCCACTCCTTCATCAAGGCCGAGATGGCGAGGTCCGGCGCGATCTTCGGCGGCGAGCACTCGGCCCACTACTACTTCAAGGACTTCTGGAACGCCGACACGGGCATGCTGGCGGCCCTGCACGTCCTCGCCGCCCTCGGCGGCCAACCCGCCCCCCTCTCCTCCCTGGTCGCCCAGTACGACCGCTACACCGGCTCCGGCGAGATCAACTCCACCGTCGCCGACCAGCAGGCCAGCCTCGCGGAGATCCGCGCGACCTACGGCGACCGCGACGACGTCACCCTCGACGACCTCGACGGCCTCACCGTCACCGCCGCCGACTGGTGGTTCAACGTCCGCCCCTCCAACACGGAGCCGCTGCTGCGCCTGAACGCGGAGGCAAGGGACGAGGCGACGATGACGAAGATCCGCGACGAGGTCCTGGCGATCATCAGGGCGTGAGCCCAGCTCCCCGACCGAGTCACCCTGCACCCCGGGCTGCTCTCGGCTGGCGGAGTCGCCCTGTGCGCCGGGCTGCTCTCGGTCGGCCGAGCCACCTCGCCCCGCCCTCGCTTCTCGACTTGCCGAGTCGGGTGGTGGGTGGGCGAGGGTCTCGGGGGTCCAGGGGGCGGAGCCCCCTGGGCGGTCACCCCGGCGGACGGCCACCCGTCACCGACGGCCAGCCCAACCCACCCCACCGGCGGTAACCTGACCGCACGCGAACATCCACCCCCGAAGGGAACCCCCATGCCGCTCGAAGCCGGCCTCCTGGAGATCCTCGCCTGCCCGGCCTGCCACGCCACCCTCAAGGAGCAGGACGCCGAGCTGATCTGCACCGGCCAGGACTGCGGCCTGGCGTACCCCGTCCGCGACGACATCCCCGTCCTCCTCGTCGACGAGGCCCGCCGCCCCGCGTAAGCAGTAGGCAGTAGGCAGCAGGCACGACAACCGCGGAACACCAGAACATCAGGACCCCGGCAACCGGAGGCCGCTCCATGCTCGACGAATCGCTGCTCGACACCCCGGAGGGCCTCGCCGAGGCCGACCGCCGAGGTCTCCTGCGCGGCGCAGCCGAGGCCGGCGCCCGCGTCCGTACGGCCGCCCGGCACGCCACCGAGGCCGGTGTCCAGGAGTTGAAGCCGGACGGCCGCCCCCGTGCCGTACTGATCGCGGGCCCCGGCGTCGCCGCCACCCACGCCGCCGACCTCCTCGGCACGCTGGCCGGCCCCGGCAGCCCCGTCACCCGCCTGGCCCCCACCGGCGTCGCCCCGGCCGCCGGCGCCCTGCGCTGGGAGCTCCCCGGCTGGGCCGGCTCCGTCGACCTGCTGCTGATCGCCACCCCGGACGGCACCGAACCCAGCCTCTCCCTCCTCGCCGACCAGGCCTACCGGCGCGGCTGCTCGGTCGCCGCCGTGGCCCCCGCCGGCACCCCGCTCGAAGAGGCGGTGGCCGGCGCCCACGGCCTGTTCATGCCGATGGCGACGGCCCCGTACGACCACGGCGAACCGCTCGCCGGCTCCTCCCCGGGCGTCCTGTGGGCGCTGCTCACCCCGCTGCTCGCCCTTCTCGACCGGGTCGGCCTGGTCAGCGCCCCGCCGGACGACCTGGAGAAGGTCGCCGACCGCCTCGACCGCATCGCCGAGCGCTGCGGCCCGGCCATCGTGACCTACAGCAACCCGGCCAAGACCCTCGCCTCGGAACTCGCCGACGCGCTCCCCGTGGTCTGGACGGAGGGCGACTCGGCAGGCCCGGCCGGCCGCCGCTTCGCCGCCGCCCTCGCCGAACTGGCCGGCCGACCCGCCCTGGTCGCCGAACTTCCCGAGGCCCTGGCGGCCCACACCGCGCTGCTCGCCGGACCGCTCGCGGCCAGCGCCGACCCGGACGACTTCTTCCGCGACCGCGTGGACGAGGCACCCGCGCTGCATGCGCGCGTGGTGCTGCTCCGCGACCGCCCCATCGGCGGCCTCACCGCCGCACCCGCCGCCCGCGACCTCGCCCTCAGCCACGACACCCCGATCAGCGAGCTGGAGCCCGAGCCGGGCGACGAGCTGGAGACCCTGGCGGAACTGATCGCCGTCACGGATTTCGCCGCCGTTTACCTGACGCTCGCTTCGGGGGCCTGAGGTGGACACCGACACCGGGCCCGCCGTACGAAGGACGACCTGAGGGGCGTACCGAGGCGAACCGGTAGGGGAACACGAGGTGAACACCGCCGCCGCCGTGCGCCCCCGCACGACCTTGTTCGCCCTTGCCCGCAGAGAACCGGCAGAGAGAAGTCATGGATCTCCTCGACAACACCATCCGCCCCTACGCCTGGGGTTCGACGACCGCCATCCCGAAGCTGCTCGGGGTCGAGCCCAGCGGCGAGCCGCAGGCGGAGATGTGGATGGGTGCGCATCCGGGTGCCCCCTCGCGCACCGCGCGCGGCACGCTCGGCGAGGTCATCGACGCGGACCCGAAGGCCGAACTGGGCGAGGCGGCCGTGGGCAGGTTCGGCCCGCGCCTGCCCTTCCTGCTCAAGATCCTCGCCGCCGGCGCCCCGCTCTCCCTCCAGGTGCACCCCAACCTGGAACAGGCCAGGGAGGGTTACGAGGACGAGGAGCGGCGCGGCATCCCCATCGACGCCCCGCACCGCAACTACAAGGACGCCAACCACAAGCCCGAACTGATCTGCGCCCTCACCGAGTTCGACGGCCTGTGCGGCTTCCGTGACCCGGAGCGGACGGCCGAACTCCTCGACGGCCTCGGCGTGGACTCCCTCAAGCCGTACGTCGACCTGCTGCGCGCCCACCCCGAGGAAGCGGCCCTGCGCGAGGTTCTCACCGCGATCCTCAGCGCCGACCGCGAGGAGATGGCCCACACGGTCGCCGAGGCCACGGCCGCCTGCACCCGCCTCGGCGGCGACTACGCGGCCTACGCCGACATCGCCCACCACTACCCCGGCGACCCGGGCGTGATCGCGGCCATGCTCCTCAACCACGTGCGCCTGCAGCCCGGCGAAGCCCTCTTCCTCGGCGCCGGCATCCCGCACGCCTACCTCAACGGCCTCGGCGTCGAGATCATGGCCAACTCCGACAACGTCCTGCGCTGCGGCCTGACCCCCAAGCACGTCGACGTCCCCGAACTGCTGCGCGTCGTCCGCTTCGAGGCGGGCGACGCGGGCGTACTGCGCCCCGAGGCCGCCCCGGACGGCGAAGAGGTCTACGAGACGCCGATCGACGAGTTCCGGCTCTCCCGGTACGTCCTGCCCGAGGGCACCGCCGCCCACGACCTCACCCTGCAGACCCCGCAGATCCTGCTCTGCACGGCCGGCACGGTCCGCGTCGGCGAGTACGACCTGGCCCCCGGCCGGTCGGTGTTCGTCCCCGCGGGTGAGAAGGCGGAGGTGTCGGGCGCCGGCACGGTCTTCCGTGCCACGGTGATCGTCTGAGGGGGTCCGAATCTCTCGCCGAGGGGCTGCAAGAATGACCCTCCGGCAAAGCACGGGCAAAGACGAGTACCGGCGTAGACGGACGACGGCGAGAACGAGAAGGGACAACGCGAACACATGAGCGCGTCAGGCGGCACCAGGGCGATCGTGGCGGCACTCGGAGCCAACCTCGCGATCGCGGCATCGAAGTTCGTGGCGTTCGCGTTCAGCGGTTCCTCGTCGATGCTCGCCGAGGGCGTCCACTCGCTCGCCGACTCCGGCAACCAGTTCCTGCTGCTCATCGGCGGCAAGAAGGCCCAGCGCGAGGCAAGCCCGCAACACCCCTTCGGCTACGGCCGCGAGCGGTACATCTACGCCTTCCTCGTCTCCATCGTGCTCTTCTCGGTCGGTGGCATGTTCGCCATCTACGAGGGCTACGAGAAGATCAACCACCCCCACGAAGTGGAGCACTGGTACTGGCCGGTGGGCGTCCTCCTCTTCGCGATCATCGCCGAGGGCTTCTCCTTCCGGACGGCCATCAAGGAGTCCAACGAGCTGCGCGGCAAGCTGTCCTGGTCGCAGTTCATCCGCCGGGCCAAGGCCCCCGAACTGCCGGTCGTCCTCCTCGAGGACTTCGGCGCACTCATCGGCCTCGTCCTCGCCCTCCTCGGCGTCGGCCTCGCCCTGATCACCGGCGACGGCGTCTGGGACGGCATCGGCACGGTCTGCATCGGTGTCCTGCTCGTCCTGATCGCCCTCGTCCTGGCCGCCGAGACCAAGTCCCTCCTGCTCGGCGAGGCCGCGGGCGTCGAGGAGGTCGAGAAGATCGAGGCCGCCATCGTCGACGGCGACACGGTCACCGGCATCATCCACATGCGCACACTCCACCTCGGCCCCGAGGAACTCCTCGTCGCCGCCAAGATCGCCGTCCAGCACGACGACACGGCCGCCGAGGTCGCCAGGGCCATCAACGCCGCCGAGGCCCGCATCCGCACCGCGGTCCCCATCGCCCGCGTTATCTACCTCGAACCCGACATCTACAGCGAGGCGGAGGCCGCCAAGGGCCCCGACCCGGAAGCCACCCCGGGCGGCCCGACCCCCCACCCCGCCGATCACTGATCCCCCTCCGCGCGACAGCACGGGCCCGGGCCCGCTCCCCTCGACCCGCCGGGGAGCGGGCCCGTCGTCATCCGCCGCCCGGACGCCGCATCCCCCGTGCGTGCAGGGCCGACCGGATCGATCAGGCCGATCCCCCGACGCCCTCGCCACCCGAGGCGGCGCAGCCCCCGCACACCCCGCGAAACCGACCGGAACCCCCGGATCCCCCCGCACCCCGCACCCCGAGCAACCACCCCACCGCACCCCCACCGCACCCCCGCCGGCACGCCCACCGACCGCGCTCACCCTCCTCGAACGGCGTGATCTGTTCGGAGGCGGACTGGGGACGGCCCGCTTCTCCGGTGTAGCTTGGGACGGAGCCAGACGTCGCTGCTGATGGCGGTCGGGCGGTCCCACATGGACCGTCCGAGGGAGAGAGGGCCTCCGACGGACTGCGCTGCGCGTACGTGGGCATGCCTGTGTCCTCTTCTCGGGCACCCCTGTGTCCGCCGCCGCGCAGACCAGCCGTACCCACCCTCGACCCAACCCGAGGAGCAGCTCGCAATGACGACTGTCGACAACCGACAGGACTTCAAGGTCGCCGATCTCTCCCTGGCCGCCTTCGGCCGCAAGGAGATCACCCTCGCCGAGCACGAGATGCCCGGCCTGATGTCGATCCGCAAGGAGTACGCGGACGCACAGCCCCTGGCCGGCGCCCGTGTCACCGGCTCCCTGCACATGACCGTGCAGACCGCCGTCCTGATCGAGACCCTGGTCGCCCTGGGCGCACAGGTCCGCTGGGCGTCCTGCAACATCTTCTCCACCCAGGACCACGCGGCCGCCGCCATCGCGGTCGGCCCCGACGGCACGGTGGACAACCCGCAGGGTGTCCCGGTCTTCGCCTGGAAGGGCGAGACCCTGGAGGAGTACTGGTGGTGCACGGAGCAGGCGCTGACCTGGCCGGACAGCCCCACCGGCGGCCCCAACATGATCCTCGACGACGGCGGTGACGCCACCCTCCTCGTCCACAAGGGCGTCGAGTACGAGAAGGACGGCAAGGTCCCCGGCCTGGAGACCGCCGAGTCCGACGAGCACCGCGTCATCCTCGAACTCCTGCACCGCACCATCACGGACGGCTCGCAGAAGTGGACCCAGCTCGCGTCCGAGATCCGCGGCGTGACCGAGGAGACCACGACCGGCGTCCACCGCCTGTACGAGATGCAGCGCGACGGCGTCCTCCTGTTCCCGGCGATCAACGTCAACGACGCCGTCACCAAGTCGAAGTTCGACAACAAGTACGGCTGCCGCCACTCGCTGATCGACGGCATCAACCGCGCCACCGACGTCCTGATCGGCGGCAAGACGGCGGTCGTCTGCGGCTACGGCGACGTGGGCAAGGGATGCGCGGAGTCCCTGCGCGGACAGGGCGCCCGCGTGATCGTCACCGAGATCGACCCGATCTGCGCCCTGCAGGCCGCGATGGACGGCTACCAGGTCACGACCCTCGACGAGGTCATCGACAAGGCCGACATCTTCGTCACCACGACGGGCAACAAGGACATCATCATGGCCTCGGACATGGCCAAGATGAAGCACCAGGCCATCGTCGGTAACATCGGCCACTTCGACAACGAGATCGACATGGCCGGCCTCGCCAAGGTCCCCGGCATCGTCAAGGACGAGGTCAAGCCGCAGGTCCACACCTGGACCTTCCCCGACGGCAAGGTTCTCATCGTCCTCTCCGAGGGCCGCCTGCTGAACCTGGGCAACGCCACCGGCCACCCCTCGTTCGTGATGTCCAACTCCTTCGCGGACCAGACCCTGGCCCAGATCGAGCTGTTCACCAAGCCCGACGAGTACCCGGTCGGCGTCTACACGCTGCCCAAGCACCTCGACGAGAAGGTCGCCCGCCTGCACCTGGACTCGCTCGGCGTGAAGCTGACCACGCTGCGCCCCGAGCAGGCCGCGTACATCGGCGTGGAGGTCGAGGGTCCGTACAAGTCGGACCACTACCGCTACTGAGCCCGGGCCCTGCCCACCGGGAAGCGCACCCGTGCACCGCGCGCTCTCCCGGCGGCAGGTCCTCCGGTCCGCCGAGGCAGGCCCCCGCACCCCCGTGCCGGGGGCCTGCCCCTTTGGCCCGTCGACCGCCCGCGCGGCCGTACCGCGGGTCCGGGTGCCGGACCCACACCCCGTCAAGCTCCAGGACCCCCATGCCCCGCGGCCGCTATTCGCTTCACGATCCGCACGATCACACCCCCCTCGGCGAAGAACACTTCCAGTGCGCCCCCGGCCCCTCCGGCTGGCGTTATGTCTCCCAAGTGACCACCCCCTCCGGTGACCACGGCGGCTCGGTCGATCTCGCCCTCGACGACCTCGGCCGCCCCGTCCGCCTAGAACTCCACGCCGGGGGCTGGCAGGTGCGCGGCGCCGCCCTGGACGGCGTCACCTGGGTCCGCACGGACCCCACCGGCATCCATGCCACCGAAGGCAATGTGCGCGCCCATGCCTTCACCGGCACGTCCCCCGCGTTCCTGGTCGCCACCGCCCGTCTGCTGCGCCTCACCCCCTCCGCCGCCGCGACCCGGGTACGCCTCGTGGCCTTCACGGACCCGGTCCTCGCCCCCCGCACCGTGGACCAGTCCTGGGCCTTGCTGGAAAGAGAAACACACGCCACTGACAACGGCCCCCTGACAGTGGACGAATACCAGGTCACAGCCCTGGACACGGGCGAACAGCACCTGGTGCACCTCGCCGGGGACGTGGTCCTGGCAGCCCCCGGAATCGAGCTGGAGGACCTGCAGTCACCGCCGTCGGTCTTCAAGGACCCCGACGACTGAACAGCGGGCCGACGAACCGATGGGCCGAACCGCGCCTACGCCGGCGGCACGAATCCGGTGGCGGGCCGCTCGGCCGCCGCCGCGGGAGGAGCGACGGGCGCGGCCGGCGGCTGAGGGACCGGGGCAGGCACAGCGCCAGGAGGCATACCGGACACCGGGGGCATACCGGGTGCCGGAGGCCTACCGGGTGCCGGAGGCGCGTACCCGGCGGGGGCACCGGAAGACGGAGGAGCATGGTCGGCGAAGGCCCGCCGGACTTCGCGGGCCTGCCGTTCCTGCACCACCGCCGCCAGATATGCGGCCGGCGGAATGTCCGGGGGCGCCGGAGTCCCCGTCCGGCTCGCGAGATCGCCGGCGAGCTGCGCGGCCATCGTCCACGAGACCTGCGGATCGAGCTGCTGCATCCGCGTCAGGTACTGCCGGACCGCGAGCCACAGCCCGTCCGGAACGGCCGACAGGTCCAGCCCGGCGAAACGTCCCGCCAGCCAGGGCGGAGGCGGCGGAACGAAACGGGTCTGCCCGACGGGCACCCGCTCCCGCACGACCAGGGTCCCCGCGAACACGTCCCCCAGCCGCCGCCCGCGCGCCGAGACCAGCGAGGCGATACAGGCGACGACCCCGAACGTCGCCAGAATCTCGACCACGCCGAGAGCGCCCCGCACCAGCGCATGCCGGAACCGGATGGGCCCGCCGTCATCCCGCACGACCCGCAGTCCGCACGCCATCTTCCCGAGCGAGCGACCGTGGCTCAGCGTCTCCACCGCGATCGGCGCACCGACCAGCACCAGCAGGAAGGCCGCGATCGCCAGGGCGATCTGCGCGGCGTCGTCGAGCGAGGCCGTGGCGGCCGCCAGGCCTATGGAAACGGCGATGTACACGGTGAAGGCGACGATCAGGTCGAGCAGCACGGCCAGCGCCCTGCTGGGCAGCCTCGCAGGACGCAGTTCGAGCGCCACCGCCTCACCGGTCACCAGCTCACTCACGCCCGCCGCCTTCCCCTGGTCTGCCCTGTACAGCGCAAGTCTGCCAAGCTGAGCACGCATCGCGCCGCAGTACGACAAGCTGACAGCTGCGACATTGCTACGACAGGCAGTCGACGACCAGCCGAGGAGCAGGCAGACCCGATGGACCTCGACGTCTTCGTCTCCGCACACCGCGCCGAGTGGGACCGCCTCGACGCGCTCCTCCGCCGCCAGCGACGCCTCAACGGAGCCGAGGCCGACGAACTCGTCACGCTCTACCAGCGCACCGCCACCCATCTCTCCCTGATCCAGTCCAGCGCTCCCGATCCACAGCTCACCGGGCGCCTCAGCCAGCTCGTGGCACGCGCGCGCAGCGCGGTGACAGGCACCCGCCGCGCGTCCTGGCGCGATGTCGCCCGCTTCCTCGGGCAGGGATTCCCGGCTGCCGTCTACCGCTCCCGCCACTGGTGGGTCCCGACCGCGCTCATCTCCACCGCGGTCGCGATCGTGCTCGGCTGGTGGATCGGCACCCACCCGGACGTGCAGTCGACCATCGCGGCCCCCAGCCAGCTGCGCGAGCTGACCCGCCCCGGCGGCGAGTACGAGACCTACTACTCCAGCCATCCCGCGGCTTCCTTCGCGGCCCAGGTGTGGACGAACAACGCCAGAGCCGCCGCGATGTGCCTGGTCCTGGGCGTCTTTCTCGGCCTTCCGGTCCTCTGGATCCTCTTCGAGAACATGCTCAACCTGGGCGTCGGCTTCGGCCTGATGTCCTCGGCCGGCCGCCTCGACACCTTCCTGGGCCTGGTCCTCCCGCACGGGCTGCTGGAACTCACCGCGGTCTTCGTGGCCGCGGGAACCGGACTCCGCCTCGGCTGGACTCTCATAGACCCCGGCCCCCGGAGCCGTCGTACGGCTCTGGCGGAAGAGGGCCGCGCCGCCGTGGGCATGGCGATAGGCCTGGCCCTGGTCCTGTTCGTCTCCGGCGCCATCGAAGGCTTCGTCACCCCGTCCGGCCTGCCGACCTGGGCCCGCATAGGCATCGGAGTAGTGGCTGAGCTGGCCTTCCTGGCGTACGTCTTTGTCGTCGGGGGCCGTGCCGCTCGCGCCGGTGAGACGGGTGACCTCGAGGAGACCGAGCGCAGCGCGTTCGTCCCA
Source organism: Streptomyces sp. NPDC047061 (assembly GCF_040643955.1). NCBI lineage: Bacteria > Bacillati > Actinomycetota > Actinomycetes > Kitasatosporales > Streptomycetaceae > Streptomyces > Streptomyces sp. NPDC047061. Next base: position 453 of record NZ_JBEYVI010000006.1, on the reverse strand, counting down.
ACGGCCGCCTGATGTGCGGACCCCTCCCGTGAGCTGCTAGTCTCCTCCTCGTCCCGGAAGACCCGTTGACACGGGTTGGACGGGGAGGTAGATTCAAACAGTTGCCTAGAACTGGACAGGTTCAGGGCCGATCGTTAGAATCGATCTGCTTCACAACGGAGAGTCTCTCCGAACATCGAAGCCACCCTCCGATTTACTCAGAAATGAGTGGCCGGTCAGACCGGCCAAGAACTTCTGATAAAGTCGGACTCGCCGAAAGAGAGCCGAAAGGCAATCGAAAAGGCAAAGGCCCCCCAACGGCCACCGGAAATGAATTCCGACCGGAAACGGAACGGAAAACGGATCTGGTAAGGTTGGGAACACCGAAGGGAAGCCCGGAGGAAAGCCCGAGAGGGTGAGTACAAAGGAAGCGACCGTTCCTTGAGAACTCAACAGCGTGCCAAAAGTCAACGC
>NZ_JBEYVI010000005.1:277495-394266 GCF_040643955.1 Streptomyces sp. NPDC047061 | reverse complement strand
GCCCGGAGCCGAACGGCTCCGGGCACGTCCGTGTCCGTGTCCGTGTCCGTGTCCGTGTCCGTGTCCGTGTCCGTGTCCGTGTCCGTGTCCGAGCCGGGCGGTGTCCACGTCAGCCCGTCAGAACCGTGCTCGTGACGACGTCGAAGAGGTGATCGGCGCGCGGCGCGAACGAGGACTGGTCGCCGAGCCACGCGAGCGCCGCCACCAGCGCGAACAGATCGGCGCCGTCGATGTCGGTGCGCGCCGTGCCCGCGGCCTGGGCGCGGGTGAGGAGCCCCGTGCCGGCCGCGCGCATGGCGACGCACGAGGCATGGAGCGCGGACTCCGGGTCCTCGATGGCGGCCGCCATCAGCTCTGTGACGCCCCGGTACTCGTGCGCGACCGCCACGCAGTCGCGCAGCCACGAGACGAGAGCGTCCGCGGCGGAGCCCGACGTCTCGAGCTCGGCCGCCTGTGCCGTCAGCTCGTCGAAGCTGGTGCGCAGCAGGGCGTCGAGCAGCGCCTCGCGGGTCGGGAAGTGGCGGAGCAGGGTGGCGAGCCCCATGTCGGCCCTGCGCGCGATGTCGCGCAACGATGCCTCGGCGCCCTGCTCGGCGATGACGGTGCCCGCAACGGCGAGCAGGTGGTCGCGGTTCTTCCTGGCGTCGGCCCGCATCTGTCCCTCTCGGCTGTCCGGAGCGGTGGTCCATTTGACGATCCGGATCAGTGGTCCATATATTCGGATCAGTGGTTCGGATATATGGACCACTGATCCGATAAGCGTATCCCCTGGCAGAGGGAGGAGAGACCGATGCCGACACGCACGATGAGGGCCGTCCGGCTGCATGAGCACGGCGGCCCCGAGGTTCTGAGCTACGACGAGGTGCCGCTTCCCGAGCCGGGGCCGGGTGAGGTGCTGGTCCGCGTCCACGCGGTCGGCGTGAACCCTCCGGACTGGTACCTGCGCGATGGGCTGAGCAACATACCTCCGGAGGTCAGGCCGAAGTTCGACCTGCCCGTGATTCCCGGCACGGACGTCTCGGGTGTCGTGGCGGCCGTCGCCGCGGACGTGGCAGGCTTCTCCGTCGGCGACGAGGTCTTCGGCCTCCTCCGCTTCCCCAGCTTCGACGGCCGGGCGTACGCCGAGTACGTGGCCGCACCGGCGTCGGACCTGGCGCGCAAGCCGGCCGGTATCGACCACGCCCACGCGGCCGGCGCGCCCATGGCCCTGCTGACGGCCTGGCAGTTCCTGATCGAGCTCGGCCACGACCACCCCTCGCCCTTCCAGGCGGCGCGACACTGCCCGGTGGCACTCGGCGCCGGCACGACGGTGCTCGTCAACGGCGCCGCGGGCGGCGTGGGCCACTTCGCCCTGCAGCTGGTGAAGTGGAAGGGCGCACGGGTCGTCGCGGTGGCATCGGGCACGCACGAGCCGTTCCTGCGCGAACTCGGCGCCGACGAGTTCATCGACTACACCAGGAGCCGTCCCGAGGAACTCGTGCACGACGTCGACCTCGTCCTCGACGCCGTCGGCGGCCGCGAGAGCAGCCGCTTCCTGCGCACGCTCAAGCGCGGCGGCGCCCTGTTCCCCGTGTTCTTCGGCGAGTACGACGACGCGGAGACCACCAGGCTGGGCGTCACGGTCTCCGGCACCCAGGTCCGCTCGAACGGCGCCCAACTCGCCGAAGTGGGAAGCCTGCTGGACACGGGCACGGTCCGTGTCGCCATCGACAGCACCTTCCCGCTGGCGGACGCACGAGCGGCCCACGAGCGCGCGGCCCGCGGCCATATCCAGGGCAAGATCGTGCTCACGGTCGCTTAGGGACCAGCCGTTTCCCCTGCGCGTCCGGCGCTGCAGCGCCGGGCCGACGGATCTCGTGGTGGCCGCCGCTGCCGGGATTCAAGGCCTGACCCTCCTGCACCGCGACCGGGACTTCGATGCATCGCCGCCGTCACCGGCCAGGCATTCCGGTGGTACGGCCCAGAAGCCGGCAAGCAAGCCATGCGGGCGCTGCACCGGAGGTCCGGAGGAGGTCTGCGGAATGAGGGAGGCCATCAGCGGTGTAGCCGTGGCCGGCGCTTTCACTGCGGTGCAGCCGGGCCCGGCCAGATCGCGGAGGCGTCGTCGCGGACCGGGTCGGGCAGCCGGACCGGGCGGACGGGGACGGTGCGGGTGTGTCCTTCCGTCACCGCGGTCCAGGGGGCGGGGCGGCCCGAGTAGCTCAGGGTCGTGAGGACGAAGACGCCGTCGGCGTAGACCTCGACGTACTCGCCGACGGTGAGCACCCGGAGCGTGGCCGCGGGCTCGGTCAGGACGGTCTCGCCCAGGGGCGCGCCGGTGGGGCCGGTGACCCAGAGGTTCTTGCCGTCGCAGCCGACGACGAGGGCGGGGCCGCCGTCGTCGCCGGTGCGGAGGGTGATCTCGACCCGCCCGGAGACCTCCATGTCGCCGACCGCGTGCAGCGTCGGGTCCGCCGTCTCCGGCAGGAGCCAGGCGTCCAGGCCCGGCCACCACTCCAGGCGGGGCGCCGAATCCTCCGGCACGACAAGGGACTTGGGCTGGGCCAGCATGCCGCGGCACCGGTCGCCCGAGTCCGTGAGGTCCACCCGGCGCGGGGTGGTGTGCAGGACGACGCGGGAACCGTCGGGGGCGGCGATGACGCGCGGGGCGTACGAGCCGGTCGGGCCCAGCGGGCCGCGGCGGGTCCAGGGGCCGCGCAGCCGCGGTGCCGTCCACGACTCGAAGCCGCGCGTCGAGCCGATCGAGCCGATCAGCAGCCAGCTGCCGTCGTCGAGGCGTTCGAGGACCGGGCACTCCAGCTCGTCCACGTCACCGGGGGAGACCAGCGGCGGCTGGACCGTCCAGTGCTCCAGGTCGTCCGAGGTGGCCCAGGCGACGCAGCCGCTGACCTCGACGGGGAGCGAGGCGTCGGCGGCGCAGACGACCATGACCCAGCCGTCCGACTCGTCGTCGCGCACCACGAACGGGTCGCGCCAGCCCATGCGTTCGCCGGTGCGGTACCAGCGGGCGTCCGCCTCGACCACCGGACCGGTGCCGTGCCGGCGCCAGCCGGTGCCGTCGGTGCGGTCGGAGTGGGCCAGCCCGACGGACTGGAGCGGCCAGCCGCCGTCCGTGAGGCCGCTCACACCCGTGTAGAACATCGCCATCCCGGAGCCGTGGGCGATCGGGTGCATGGTCCACACCGCCTGCTGGTCGAAGCGGCCGGGCAGGCCGTTGCCGAAGGCGGTGCCCGCGGGCTGCCAGCCGACCAGGTCGGTGGAGGTGGCCCTGCCGTACGAGGTCTCCATCCTCAGGTGGTCGAACTCGCTCGTCCACGGGCCCTGCAGATGCAGCACCGCGTAGGTGCCGTCGTCGTCGCGGAGCAGGGCGAAGTCGTTCACGCAGAGGCCGGGCGGGGCGTATCGCATGCGCATTTCCTGTCGGCTCGCAGTGCTCAAACGCATGCGCTGAGCAGTGGCACAGATGATCTCGCTGGAGAATTGGCCCAAGTAAAACTGAACGCAAACGCTTGCGCAACAGCGAGCTCCGGCTTACGGTCACGTCACCCCCAGATCACACCGATGTGAAACAGACGGGAGAAAAGCGCTGTGACCGTCAGCATCACCGATGTCGCCCGCGCCGCCGGAGTCTCGGCGTCCACCGTGTCCCGTGCCCTGCGCGGCCAGCCGGGCGTCTCCGACGAGGTGCGGGCGCAGATCACGGCCGTCGCCACCCAGCTCGGCTATACCGCGTCCCGGTCGGCGTCCAGCCTGGCCAGCGGGCGCACCTTCACCATCGGGGTCGTCGTCCCGTATGTGGGCCGCTGGTTCTTCGGCACCGTCCTGGACGCCGCCGAGCACGTGTTCAGCGCCGCCGGGTACGACGTCCTGCTCTACAACCTGGGCTCGCCGGAGACCCGCAAGCGTTTCTTCACCAAGCTGCCGCTGCGCAAGCGTGTCGACGCCGTGCTGTCGCTGCTCATCCCCGACGAGGAGGAGTCGGCCGCGCTGCGCTCCCTCGGCGTGCCGCTGGCCAGCACGGTCGGCGGCGCCCGGCCCGGCTTCAGCGTGGTCGGCATCGACGACCGGGCCGGCGCGGAGCACGCCGTACGGCATCTGGTGAACCTCGGCCACCGCCGGATCGGCATGATCAGCGGGTCGAGCGGGCCCCAGCACTGGACCACACCCGTCGCCCGCCGCCAGGCGTACCTGGACGTCCTGTCCGATGCCGGGATCGCGCACGACCCGGCCCTGGAGGCGGACGGCGACTACACCGTCGACGGCGGCGAGCGGGCGATGACCGAGCTGCTGGCCGCGTCCCGGCCGCCGACGGCCGTGTTCGCACAGTCCGACGAGATGGCGATGGGCGCGCTGCGCGCGCTCCGGCGGCACCGGCTGCGGGTGCCGGACGACGTGTCGGTCGTCGGCTTCGACGACCACGAGCTGTCCGACGTCCTCGGGCTGACCACCGTCGCCCAGCCGGTGGCCGGCCAGGGTGCCGAGGCCGCCCGGCTGCTGCTGCGGCAGCTCGACGAGCCGGACGGCGAGCGGGCCGGGCATGTGCAGATGCCCATCCGGCTCGTCCTGCGCGAGACCACCGCACCGCCGCGCCCGCGCGGCCCCCAATAGCCCTCGGCTCCCCATGGCCCTCGGCCCCCAGCAGGTCCTGAGCCCCGGGGCCGTCGGGACCCAGTAAGCCCTCGGGGACCGTCAGGCCCCGAGCTCCCCCACGCCGGAAGCACCAGCGCACGCACCACGCACCCTCGCACCGCACGGAGGCACCACACCATGAGCTCGACCAGCCCCAACAGCCCGGCCGGCAGAAGGTACCGCCGCACGGCCGCCACCGGCCTGGCCCTCGCCCTGCCCCTCGCCGCCCTGGCCGCCTGCGGCGGCGGCAGCGGTGGGGACTCCGCCGCCTCGGCCGGCAGCGGCAAGGGCACCATCAGCGTCTGGGCCCACCAGGGGCAGAAGAGCGAGGACACCGCCCTGCAGAACGCGGTGAAGTCCTTCAACTCCTCCCAGAGCAAGATCAAGGTCGAGCTGAAGCTCATCCCCGGCGACGACTACACCAAGACCATCACCGCCACCGACGCCTCCCAGCTGCCGGACGTGATGGAGTTCGACGGCCCGACCATGGCGAACTTCGTCTACAACAAGAAGCTCGCGGCCATCGACGACTACGTCTCCGCGAAGACGATGTCCAACGCGACCGACGCCAGCAAGGCGCAGGGCGAGATCGGCGGCAAGCACTACGGGCTCGGCATGTACGACTCCGGGCTCGGCATCTACGCCAACAAGAAGCTGCTGGACGCGGCCGGGGTGAAGTACCCGAAGACCGCCTCCGAGTCCTGGACCGTCTCGGAGTTCAACAAGGCGCTCAAGGCGCTCAAGGCCAAGGACTCCGACGGCAAGGTCCTCGACATCCAGGAGAACAACGGCCTCTCCAACGAGTGGGGCACCTACGGCTTCTCCCCGATCGTCTGGTCGGCCGGCGGCTCCCTGCTGAAGAACGGCAAGGCCGAGGGCGCCCTGGACAGCGCGTCCGTGGTCTCCGCGCTGAAGACCTTCCAGTCCTGGAAGAGCGACGTCGACCCCAACACCGACGGCAACGCCTTCGCCAAGGGCCGGGTCGCGCTGAGCTGGGTCGGCCACTGGATGTACCCGACCTACAGCAAGGCCCTCGGCAGCGACCTCGTGGTGCTGCCGCTGCCCGACTTCGGCAACGGCACCAAGACCGGCCAGGGCTCCTGGGCCTGGGGCATCGGCGCCGACTCCAAGAACGGCAAGGCCGCCGGCGCCTTCCTCGACTACCTCCTCAACGACACCAACGTCACCGCGATGACGACGGCCAACGGCGCCCCGCCCGCGACCAAGACCGCGCTCGCCGCGAGCGCGCTGTACAAGAAGGGCGGCCCGCTGGAGCGCTTCGCCGACCAGCTCGACAAGCCGTGCGGCGACAGCGACATCACCACGTCCTGCGTCGCCGTGACCCGCCCGGTCACCGCCGGCTACCCGACCGTCACCGCCAAGTTCAGCGAGGCCCTGAACTCGATCTACGGCGGCGCCGACCCGAAGAGCGCCCTGCAGAAGGCCGCCCGCGCCATCGACCAGGACTTCTCCGACAACGACGGCTACCAGATCCAGTAGGACACTTCGGCCGGGCGGGTGCGCGTACGAGCCCACGGGCGGCGCACCCGCCCCGGCCGGGAACAGGACCGGAACAGGACACCCCCGTGAAGACCGTGGAACCCGCGCACCCAGCGCCCTCGCGCAGGCAGGAAGGCCCGCCCGTGACCTCCGTGAAGACCGCGCGCACCGGGCGGCCCAGGACCAGGAACCGCGACTGGCTGCACGGACTGCTCATGTCCACGCCCGCCGTCGCCGGCCTCGTCGCCTTCGTCGGCATCCCGTTCGGCTACGCCGTCGTCCTCTCCTTCTACAACGTGCGCCTGGGCTCCCCGCTCGCGCCCAGGTTCTTCGGCCTGGAGCAGTACCGGCGGCTGTTCACCGACCCGGACCTGTCCGGCCCGTTCCTGCGGGCCCTGCTCAACAACCTGACGTTCGCCGTGGTCGTCGTACCGCTCCAGACCGGCCTGGCGCTGGGGCTCGCGATCCTGCTCAACCGGAAGCTGAAGGCGATCGGCGTGTTCCGGTCCCTCTTCTTCCTGCCGGTCGTCTTCCCGATGACCCTGGTCGCCGTCATCTGGCGGCTGATCCTCGCCCGCAGCGACCAGGGCCTGCTCAACTCCACGCTGCACCTGGTGAGTTTCGGCAACTGGGGCGCCTTCGACTGGCTCGGCGACGCGGCCACCGCGATGGCCTCGGTCATCGTGCTGTCCGTGTGGCAGGGGGTGGGCTTCCAGATGGTCATCCTGCTGGCCGGCCTCCAGCAGATCCCCGGCGAGCTCTACGAGGCCGCCGAACTCGACCGCGCCACCCGCTGGCAGCAGTTCCGGCACGTCACCCTGCCCGGCATCCGCTCCACCCTCGTCTTCGTCGCCATGCTGACCTCGGTGCTGTCCTTCCGGGTCTTCGACCAGGTCTACGTCCTCATCCACGGCGGCGGCCTCAACGAGGACGCCACCCGCACGGTCATGTACGAGGCCGTCACCACCGCCTTCGACCAGAACAACATCGGCCAGGCGTCCGCGATCACCGTCGTCTTCTTCCTGATCGTCGTCGTCCTGACCATCGTCCAGCGCCGCGTCGTCCGGCCCGACAACGAGGACTGATCCCCGATGGCGTCCACCCCCATGGCCACGACCCGCGCGCCGCACCGCCGCCTGCGCCGCTTCACCGACTACGCCGTCCTCAGCGTCCTGGCGTTCGTCTTCGTCCTCCCCGTCCTCTACCTCCTCCTGGGCAGCCTCAAGCCCTCCGACCAGGTGCTGAACGGCCTGTCCGGCTTTCTCCCCACCCATCTGACCTTCGCCAACTACGCCCACGTCCTCGACGCCCTGAACTCCGACAGCACCGGATACTTCTGGCGCTTCATGGGCGTCTCGCTGCTCGTCGCGTTCGTGGTCGTGACCGGCGGTCTGTTCGTGAACTCGATGGCCGCGTACGGCATGTCACGGCTGAAGTGGCGCGGCCGGGAAGCCGTCTTCACGCTGGTCCTGCTCCTGATGCTGGTCCCGTTCGAATCGGTCGCGGTCCCGCTCTTCTACATGTTCAACGACCAGCGCAACACGATCTACATCCAGGCGGTCCCCTTCATCGCCAACGCCTTCTCGGTCTACCAGTTCCACACCTTCTTCCGCTCGATCCCGCCGAGCATCGAGGAGGCCGCCCGGCTGGACGGCGCGGGCCCCTGGCGCACCTTCTTCGCGATCGTCGTCCCGATGTCGAAACCGGCGTTCGCCTCGGTCGCGATCCTCACCTTCCTCACCCAGTGGGGCTCCTTCCTCTGGCCGGTGCTGATGGTGTCCGACCCCTCCGTCCGCCCCCTGCCGCTGGAGATGAGCGTCTTCCAGGGGCAGCAGCCCGTGGACTGGGGCGAGATCCTCGCCTTCGGCGTCCTGCTCGTGCTGCCCGTCCTGATCGTCTTCGCCTTCTTCCAGCGCTGGTTCGTCCAGGGCGTGGCCAGCTCGGCCGTGAAGGGCTGACAAGGGTTGGCAAGGGCTGAGCGGGCTCCGGCCCGTTCACGGGGTGACGATGGCGAAGTCCGGGTCGGGCATGCCGAGACGGCCGACGAGTTCGGTCAGCCGGCCGGGGTCGCCGGTGATCTCGACGGTGTCGCGGGCCGCCAGGTCGGCCGGTCGGAGCGTGCCGAGCAGGAGAGCGCGCAGGTCGGCCTCGGTGAGGGTGATCTCGACGTCCGGGTCGGCCGCGGCCGGTCCGGTGCCGGTGACATGGGTGAGGACGCCGTTGCGCAGCCGCACGGTCACCGTGTCGCCCTTGGTGATGTGCAGGCGCACGGCGATGTCCGTGTCCCAGCTGCCCGGCCCGTCCACCCGGATGGCGAGGGCGTCGAGGAGCTGGTCCAGGGTGAGGGCGGCCAGTACGTCGGGTGAGGCGGTGACGGTGGGGGTGCCGACGGATCCGTTGCGCAGTTCGTAGGCGCCCATGAGGTAGAAGTTGCGCCAGGTGCCGTTCTCGCTGCCGTAGCCGAGCTGTTCGAGGGCGTCGGCCTGGAGCGCGCGGGCCTCCGCGTGGGCCGGGTCGGCGAACAGGACGTGCCCGACCACTTGCGCCACCCAGCGGTAGTCGCCGTCGGCGTACGACCGGCGGGCCCGGCGCAGCACCTCGTCGGCGCCGCCCATGAAGTCGACGTACCGCTTCGCGGCCTCGGCCGGCGGGTGTTCCCACAGGTGGGCCGGGTTGCCGTCGAACCAGCCCAGGTAACGCTGGTAGATCGCCTTGGTGTTGTGGCTGACGGAGCCGTAGTAGCCGTGGGTGTGCCAGGCCCGCTCCAGCGCCGGGGGCAGCTCCATCCGCTCGGCGATCTCCGGCCCGGTCAGGCCCTGGTTGAGCATGCGCAGGGTCTGGTCGTGGAGGTAGGCGTAGAGGTCCCGCTGCTCGGAGAGGAACTCCACCACGCGCTCGCGGCCCCACACGGGCCAGTGGTGGGAGGCGAAGGCGACGTCCGAGGCGCCGGTGAACAGGTCGACGGCCTCGGTGAGGTAGCGGGACCACACGCGCGGGTCGCGGACCTGGGCGCCGCGCAGGGTCAGCAGGTTGTGCAGGTTGTGGGTGGCGTTCTCCGCCATGCACAGGGCCGCGTGGTCGGGGAAGTGGATGTTCAGCTCGGCCGGGGCCTCGGTGCCGGGGGTGAGCTGGAAGACCATGCGGATGCCGTCGACGGTCTCCGTCTGCCCGGTGCGCGTGATGTACACGGTCGGCGGGATCAGGGTGACCGCGCCGGTCGAGGTGGTCTGCCCGAGGCCCGTGCCGATCTGCCCGCGCCCGCCCTTGGGCAGCGCGGCGCCGTACATGTAGGCGGCGCGGCGGCCCATCGCCGTACCGGCGTAGACGTTCTCGCTGACCGCGTGCTCCAGGAAGCCCTGCGGGGCCAGAACGGGAACCCCGGCCGCCACGTCCTCGTCGGTGATCACGCCGCGCACGCCGCCGAAGTGGTCGACGTGGCTGTGCGTGTAGAGGACGGCGCTCACCGGCCGGTCGCCGCGGTGGGCGCGGTACAGGGCGAGCGCGGCGGCCGCGGTCTCGGCGCACAGCAGCGGGTCGATGACGAGGACACCGCGCCCGCCCTCCACCACCGTCATGTTGGACAGGTCGAACCCGCGTACCTGGTAGATGCCCGCGGTGATTTCGAACAGGCCGTGGTCGGAGCAGAGCCGGCTCTGCCGCCACAGGCTGGGGTTGGCCGTGGCCGGGCACTCCTGTGCCAGGAACCCGTAGGCGTCGAGGTCCCAGACCACCCGGCCGTCGGCGTCCTTGACGACGCTCTCCGCGGCGGTGCCCAGGAAACCGCGCCGCGCGTCCTCCAGGTCCCGGGTGTCGTCGAACGGGAAGCGGTGCAGGACGGCCTCGTTGGCCTGCGCGACGGCCGGTTCGGCGGGCTTGGCCCCGGTGGGGGACATCGGCGGCTCCCTCGCTGACGTGACTCCGGGTGTTGCGTCGGCCGTCACCTCGGCGGGCGCGGCCAGTGCCACCCTCGCCCGGCACCCCCGCGCGCACGACCGGAATCACGCCGTCCGGGTGAACGGGCCTCCGGGTCAGCGGTCCCGGAGCCCGCCCCCCTCGGGTCCGGCCGTCGGCCGGGTGTCGATGCGGTATCCGGTGCCGGGCACCGTGGCGATGATCCAGGGTTCGCCGAGCCGCTTGCGCAGGGCCGAGACCGTGATGCGTACGGCGTTGGTGAACGGGTCGGCGTGCGCGTCCCACGCGCGTTCCAGGAGGTCCTCGGCGCTGACGACACCGCCTTCGGCGGCCATGAGGACCTCCAGCACGGCGAACTGCTTCCTGGTCAGCGCGACATGGCGGCCGTCCCGGAAGACCTCCCTGCGGAACGGGTCGAGACGCACACCCGCGATCTCCCGTACGGGGGGTCTGCTGTGGGCGCGTCTGCGGTCGAGCGCCCTGAGCCTGAGCGCCAGCTCCTGGAGCTCGAAGGGTTTCGTGAGGTAGTCGTCGGCGCCGAGTTCGAACCCGGACGCCTTGTCGTCGAGACGGTCCGCCGCGGTGAGCATCAGGATCGGCATACCGCTGCCGGAGGCGACGATGCGTCTGGCGATCTCGTCACCGGAGGGTCCGGGGATGTCGCGGTCGAGGACGGCGATGTCGTAGCTGTTGACGTCCAGCAGCTCCAGAGCGGTGTCGCCGTCGCCCGCGATGTCGGCCGCGATCGCCTCCAGCCGCAGGCCGTCGCGGATGGCTTCGGCCAGGTAGGGCTCGTCCTCGACAATCAGCACACGCATGCCGTCGAGGCTACGAGCCGGTACCTGTCGTCAGCGTATCGAAAACCGCATGCGCGCCGGCGACCCGGCACCGGGATCCCCGTCAGTTCCCGGAGCCGTCGCAGAGGTCGAGGATCCTGGTGAACGGTCTGCGGAGCACCACGGCCATCGGCTCCGTGTCGCCCTTGGCGTACCGGGCCAGACCGGCGCGCGCGACGCCCGTGTCCTCGCGTGGGTCCCGTGCCGCGAGGATCGCCTCCAGGGCGCGCCCGGTGGCCTCGGCGACCGGGAGGAGACCGGTGCGGGCCCGGGAGAGGGCCGGGGTGGGCCCGTCGCGCACGCTGAAGAACTCGACCTCGGCGGCCAGGGCCAGGAGATGGGGCACCGCCTGGACGGCGTGGCCGATCCGGTCGCCCAGTTCGGCCACCTCCTCGCGGTGGCGGCGCCGCAGCGGATTGAACCGCATGGCCTCCTCCGCCTCCCGCGCCTCGGCCCCGTAGCGGCGCAGCCGGTCCGCGTCCGCCTGCGCCGACGCCCGGTTCGCGGCCGCCGCCTCCGGTGACCCGATCGCGCGCGTGCTGCGCACGAGGCTCTCCGCCAGGCCGGCCGCGCACTCCCGCGCCAGCGCCGCCGTCTCCCGGCGGGGGTCCCGCGGCCACAGCACCGGACCGAGGACGGCGGTGACGGCGCCCCCCAGCGCGTTCTCCCACAGCCGCGCGACGCCGTACGCGTCCGGCGAGGGATTGGCGAAGACCAGCAGCGAGGTCACCGCGACCTGCACGTTCAGCGTGGTCCCGGAACTGACGACGGTCCCGCAGAGCAGGGCGAGACCCATCACGACGGCGAGCACGAGCGTGGTCGGCCGGAAGAGGCTGACCACGGTGACGCCCAGCGCCACGCCGGCCATCACGCCGAGGATCCGCAGCAGCAGTGCCGTCAGGGAGGCGGCGGAGTCGCCGCGCAGGCAGAGCAGGGGAACGATGGCGGCGAACACCGGTGGCTGGGTGGCGCCGGCCCACAGCGCCGTCTGCCAGCAGAGCACCGCGATCACCAGGATCCGGGCCGCCGTCGGCCCCTGCACCCGGAGCCTGCGGCGCACCTGCGACCACGGGGAAGCGCCCGTCACCTGCCCACCATAGGCACACGTCACGGTCGGCCGCCCTCCGGTGACGCCCCGCGACCGGTCGTTTCAGGGGGTTGCGGGGGCTGCGGTGATCGGCTCCAGGAGACGTCGCGGTGTGTTGATCGCGTCGGAGACGGGATCGCCGTCCGCGGCCCCCGGCCGGAATCCGGGGCCGGGTTCGAGCCCTTCCTGGCCGCCGCCATCAACTGGCAGGCGTCACCCAGGCGTCACCCGGTGGGGTGAACCTCTCCCGATACGGCCATAGTTGCCAGGGAACCTGGGGATTCGGGTTGCTCTGTCCGGCCTAGACTCCGCGGACATGTCGCTGTGGCTGCTCAACCATTTCAGCACCTTCACGCTGGCCGTCGTCATCGTCGGCGGGACCGTTCTCCTGGCCGTCGCCGGCAGCGTGCTGCTGCGGCGCAGGTACCCGTCGCTGGCCGGCGGTGAGCACAACGACATGGTCGGTGTGACGCTGGGGATGTTCGGCGCCATCTACGGGATCATCCTCGCGTTCGTGATCGTCACGCTGTGGACGCAGCTGGAGGACACCCAGACCATCGTCGCCTCCGAGGCCACCGACGCGGCGCTCATCACCCGCGACGCCGCCGCGTTCCCGGCGGCGGTGCGGGCCCGTCTCGACTCCGCGATGAGCGGCTACGTGCACGCGGTCGTCGAGGACCAGTGGCCCCGGATGCGTACCGGGGACCCCAGCTACGGGGCCACGGAAACCCATCTCCGGGCCGCCTTCCAGGCGTTGCAGACGTACGACCCGAAGACCGAGCAGGAGCAGGTCTTCTACGAGCAGAGCGTCAGCCACCTCGACGACGTCGCCTCCCAGCGGCGCGCCCGCATCACCATGGCGCGCCAGGAACTCCCCGTGCTGCTCCAGGTCCTGGCCATCGGCGGCGCCGTCGTCCTGGTCCCGCTCACGTTCCTCTACGGCATGCGCAAACTGCGGGTCCAGATCCTGTTCGTCGCCTCGGTCGCGGGGCTGGTCGGCTTCAGCCTGCTCCTGGTCTTCGTCCTGGACCGCCCCTTCGCCGGTGACCTCAGCGTCAGCCCCGCCCCGTACCGGGAAGGGGCCCTCGCCCAGTACTGGACCCGGTGACCGGGGCGGGCCCGACGTCACCAGGTGAGGGCGTCGTCCATCGACTGCTGCCAGTACGTGACCTTGAGCGAGTCGTCGACGTAGACGCCCTTCGCGGGCAGCGACGGGTGTGCGCCCGTGCCCACGCTCCCGCTGTCGGAGCGGCCCTCGAAGTAGACGGTCAGGGACTTCACGGTGCGGCCGTTCGTGCCGCTGCCGTCGGTGGCGGACAGGTTCACCGAGGCGTACCCGGACTCGCCCGGCGCGAGCGTGACGACCGCCTGCGGCTGCGAGTCCTCGATGACCGGGGGCACGGCCTGCGCCTCGCCGAAGCGGACGGCCGGGTAGTAGTAGAGGTAGCAGGTCCTGCTGCCGGTGTTGGTCACCGTGAGGAGCATGTGGTTCACGGGGCGGTTCAGCGGGGCCGCGACCGTCCTGGTGTTGGAACCCTCGCAGGTGACCGGCTTGCCGGCCGGGGCGGGCGCCTTGGACGTGGTGGCGGAGGTGCCCGCGCCGGACTTCGCGGCGGACGTCGCGGGGGACTTCGCCTGGGAAGGGGAGTGCGCGGCCGGGCTGGTGGCCGGGGTGCCGGCCGCCGCGACGTCCTCGGCGTGGACGCCCGTGCCGTCGTTGCACGCGGTCAGGGACAAGGCGGCGAGCACGACGGCCGTGGCGGCGCCGACGAGACGGGTGCGGGTCGGGCGGGAGGTGCGGGAGGTGCGGAGGTCGGACATGTGGCCGTGCCCCTTCGGTGTTCGGGTGGCGGTGGTGATTGGATGACCGAAGCCTGCGCGGCGATCTGTCCCAACTGCCAGGCATGGCGGGCAGTTGGGGACGCTGGAACGCGGAAATGCGCTCCGACCAGGGAGAACGCGGGGGCCCTGGAACGCGGGACTGGAATGCTAGGGGATGGGAGAACGGGTGCCAGGGGCGACAGGGGCCGACGTGACGGAGGCGTTCGCGCTGCTGCTGCGGGAGCTCAAGGACCGCTCGGGACTGAGCTACGGGGCGCTTGCCAAGCGGCTGCACATGAGCACGTCGACGCTGCACCGCTACTGCAACGGCACCGCGGTGCCCGTCGAGTACGCCCCGGTGGAGCGCCTCGCACGGGTCTGCCGGGCGACGCCGGAGGAGCTGGTGGAGCTGCACCGGCGCTGGATCCTGGCGGACGCGGCACGAGGGAGCCGGGGGGAGCAGGCAACGGCGCCGGACACCGCCGCCACGGCGGATCCCGGATCGCAGGCGTCGCAGGCGGCGCAGGCGGTGCACGGGCCAGGCGAGAGCGAGAGCAAAGGCGACGGCGAGGGCGAGGGCGGTGAACCTGTCGTCGTCGACCTGCCGCGCGGGCCGGTGGCGCCGCGTCGGCGCCGTACCGTACTGATCGCCTCCGTCGCGGTGGCCGCCGTGCTGGGGGCCGTCGTGCTCGCCGCGCGTCTGCCGCTCGGCGGCGGGAACGGCGGCTCGGGCGAGGCGCGGGCGGCCGGTGACTCCGCCCCGTTCACCGGCACGACCACCGGTACGACCACCGGCACGGCGGACACCGGGAAGCCGTCCGCCGCCCCGTCCCCGAGCACGACGGGACACCGGCCGTCCGCATCGGCCTCCTCGACCCCCACCGGGTCCGGCGGTTCGGGCGGCGGGGCCCAGGACGCCGACGGCACCACCTCCGGCGCCGCCGTCCCGCTCACCGTCAACACGCGTCCCTACGTCTACGACGACCCGTGCAGCCAGCACTTCCTCGTCGACAGCGAACCGGCCCAGGTCGGCCCGCCGGCGAACGAGCAGGACGCTCCGCGCTGGGCCGCGGCGTACGGGGCGGTCTCCTCGGGCGAACAGGAGGTCGCCCTCACCGTCCAGGGCACCGGCGCGGAGACCGTCGTCCTGGAGGCGCTGCACGTGCGCGTGCTCAGCAAGGGCGCGCCGCTCGCCTGGAACGACTACTCGATGGGCGTCGGCTGCGGCGGCGGCGTCGGGACCAAGTCGTTCGACATCGACCTCGACAACGGCAGCCCCACGGTCACCGCCGAGAACGGCCAGCGCGACTTCCCGTACAAGGTGAGCGAGTCCGACCCGGAGGTCTTCTACGTCTTCGCCCGCACCAAGGCCCACGACGTCCGCTGGGACCTCACCCTGGACTGGTCCAGCGGGAGCCGCCGGGGCACCGTCCACGTCGACAACGCGGGCACCGCGTTCCGCACCAGCGCCGACGCCGGCCGCCCGGGCTACGACTACCCGCTGGGCGGCAGCGAGTGGATCGAACGGGTGGACGGCTGACGGGAACCGGCGGGCGGCGGCGCACGGGGCGCGCGCAGCGGCGCGCGAGCATGGGTTCGCGCCATCTCGGGGCGCTGGAGACCAGCTCGGGGGCGCTCGCCCTCTACCGGGCCGAACTGTTCTACGACCACTTGGACGCCTACGAGGCCGGCGTGGTCACCGACATGCCGACCACGCTCGGCAGGACGTAATGACCGTGCTGACCATCGGCGGGCGCTACCACAACCCCGGTGCGGCCCTGGTGTATCTCGGGACGTACCTCGTCGTCCGGTACGGCCAGGCGGGCCTGTACGTGCTCATGCGGCCCGACCTGACCACCCGCCAGCGCTGGCGGTCCTGGCTCGTCGGCACACCCGCGGCGGTGTTCATGAACATCGTGCTGCTGTGTCCCACCCGCTACTGGGCCCTGTTCAAGCTCCGCGACAACGCCTGGCAGTCACGCGGACTGACCGCCAGGACCGCGCTGCCGGACAGTCCGCGGGCGTCGTGAACGTACGCCCGCGGACTGGCCCGAGGCCGGGTCAGCGGGTGACCAGCACCGCGTCCAGGGTGACGGTGGACCTTGCGGACGTGCTGCCGGAGAGGATGCGGAGCTGGACCTTGTGGGTGGTGATCGTGGTGCCGAGGGTGCGGGTGAAGACCACCTGGCGGTAGGCGGTCCTGGCGGCGTAGGTGTCGACCGTGCCGACCGTCCTCCCGTCCACCACGACCGCGAAGCGGCCGCCGTCGGACCTGCGGGTCGCGACGACGCGCAGCTGGGTGCCGTCGGCGGTGAAGGACACGTAGGCGCCCTTGGTGGCGGAGGTGCGTTCGGTGCCCGCCCAGGCGGAGGACGCCGACACCGACTTCCAGGTGCCCGTGTAGTGCAGTGCCGACGCGCGGTCGTCGACCGGGATGCCGGTGGTCGCCGCCTTGCTCCAGGCGCCGGTCTGGCCGGCGTCGTCGTGGGCGCGGACGTAGAAGCGGTAGGTGAGTCCGGCGCCCGGCTGCACGGGGCTGCCGCCCTTGCCGAAGACCGCGGAGCCGGCCGTGGTGGCCGTGCGCCAGGTGTGGAGGGGGCCGAGCTTCCAGGTGCCCGCGCTGTCCCGGGTGGCGACGCGCCAGCCGACGTCGTACGACGTCACGCCGGCCGTCTTCGCCGACCAGGTGACCGGTACGGCCGCGCTGGTCGCCGCGCTGCTCGCGACGGCCGGTGCGGTGACGGTGGCGGCGGGGGCCGTCCGGCGCAGGGTCACCTTGCCGGTGAGGTCGGCCGCCGACCGTCCGGTGACGGTGTCCTGCACGGTCAGCGTCCAGGTGTAGGCGCCCTCGGCGGCGGTGCCGCCCGCATCGGTCTTCCCGTTCCACACCGGGGCGACCTTGCCGTCGGCGGCCGTACCGGTCAGCGAACGCACCTGCGTGCTGCCGGACTTGAGGGTGAGCGTCCAGCTCACCGGACGGTCGTACGCCCAGGTGGGGGCCCAGGTGTCGGCCGAGCCGTCGCCGTTGGGGCTGAAGCCGGCCGGGGCGGTCGACGAGGCGGCGGTGGGAGTGCCCGCCCAGGTCACGTGGGTGACGCCGGCGTCGTCCATCCAGGCCGCCCAGGGCGCGTCGCGGTCGACCGTCCAGCGTTCGGCGGCGGCGGTGTTGGCCCGGTCGGGGAGGGTGAAGAGAGCGTGGGCCGTGGTGTCCGTGCCGGTCAGGGACCGGGCGTTCAGGGTGACGTCGGCGCTGCCCGCCGCCTTGGTGAACGTGTAGAGGACGTCCGTGCCGAGGATCGGGGTGCGGACGGAGGCGTCCACGGTGGTGGTCGCCGAGCTGCCCGCGGTGAGGAGCAGGCCGGTGGTGGCGGCGGCTCCGCAGGTGGTCAGGAGGATGCGGGAACCGCGCACCTGGAGGCCGCCGGGAACGCAGTTCACGGTGGCGGCGGTGGAGACCGTGCCGGTCGTCAGGTCGGTGCGGTGGATCGACCAGGTGGACGTGGTGCCGTTGCGCTCCGAGGAGTACACGGCGCCGCCGTACAGGGCGGAGCCGGCCGGCACCCGCTCGCTCTGTCCGTCCGCGAAGGTGTAGAGGCGCAGGGTGCCGTTGGCCACGGTGGTCCTGTCCGACAGCAGCGCGTGCGTGCCGTCGAAGTCCGCCACGGTCACCGACGAGCCGTCGTGGTCCAGCGGTGTGCCGACCTGGGCGCCGTTCTCGTAGACCTGCAACTGCCCCGCACCGGCGGCGTCCGTCTGGTCGACCAGGACCCGTCCGCCGGCCGCGGCCAGCGTCTGGTGCACCGGGCCGCCGGAGTACGCCAGGACCCGGGACGGTGTGCTCGCCGAGGCCCCGGACGGGCCGGCCGTCAGGTCCGAGCGGAGCACGACGCCGTCCGGCCGGGACGAGTCGTCGGCCGTGTAGAGCGCGCCGTCGGACAGGGCCAGGGCGTCCAGCCGGGCGAGCCCGGCGGGGATGGCGGTGGCGTCGCCCGCGGCGGTGGAGACCCGGCCCTCGGTGAGGGTCTGGATCGCGGCGTCCACGTCGGGCCGGTACAGCGACGCCCGCATCCTGCCGTCGTCGCCGACATCGACGTATCTGAAGGAGCCGCCGAGGTCCTTCGCCGCCGTCGATCCGTCCCGGTCCGTCGCGAACAGTTCGTTCGAGGCGTCCGAGTCGTTGCGCTGGTACCAGGCGAGGGTGTCGTCGCTGATCCAGCGTGCTCCGGAGACCGGCAGAGTGACGGTGGACGGGCCGTCGCCGGGCGCCGCCCGCCGCCACTCGGTCAGGGTCGCGCCGTCGACGACGCCGACATGGGCGGGCGTGAACTCCAGGGCCTGCGGCAGCTCGCCGGTGGTGGGTTCGGCCACGGTGACCGTCGCGCCGGTGGCGAAGTCGACGTAGACGATCCGGTAGCCCCAGCCGGGCGCGGTCCGCCGCAGCACCAGGGCGCCGTCGGCGTCCGAGTCGAGGACCTCGTACTGCTCGTCGCCGGAGAGGAGGGTGCGGTCCGCGCCGCCGGGGGTGCGCAGCAGCAGGCGCACCAGGTAGGCGGAGGTGTCGTCCTGGTAGCTCTGCTGGACGAGGATGCCGTCGCCGGCCTGCCCGCGGTAGCGCTCGCTCCCCGCTGCCCCCGAGCTGTCGTAGGCGACCGGGAGGACGTCCTCGTCGCCGGAGTCGAGGTGGCGCAGGGTGACGTGGTCGGGGAGATCGCCGTTCGGGTTGGTGGAGGTGGCCACGGCCACCACGCCGTCCTGCACGGACACCGGGTGGACGGTCACCGTCTCGGCGGTGTCCGCGACCCGGCCGAGGTCCTGTGGGGTGCCGCCGGCGACGGCGAGCCAGCCGTGCGCCGCCGTGTCGGCCGTGGTCGTCTGGCTCCAGACGACCGCCTGGCCGGAACCGGATATGTCGGTGGCGTGGGGCGCGGAGGTCGTCCGCGCGGCCAGCGTCGCCGACACCTCGGTCGTGGGCGCGGCGCCGGCCGGGAGCGAGGTCACGGCCTGGGTCACGGCGAGCGCCGTGAGGGCGGCTGCCGGAACGGTGAGGAACCGGCGTCTGTGCGAAGGCATGGCGGCCCGATCTCTGTTCGAACGTCGAGGCCGGGATTCTCACACGGCGTCCCGCACCGCCCGGCGGCGGGACCTTGTTTCGCGGTGCCGCACCGGGACAGGGCGCATCCGCCCGCTCGCGTTTCGCGCATGTGTGGACACGGAGCGCGTCGGTGTCGCGAGCGGATTCGCCGCAGGGGTGATGTGACCTTACCTATTTGGTGTTATATGAGCCGTATGCACCAACTGCTCCGGCGGATGCGGTCCTGGTACGGGATCCGCAGCGTTGCCGGCCAGATGTTTCTTCTGCAGGTCGGAGTCGTCCTGGTTCTCGTGGCGACGGCGGTTGCCGTCCTCCTGCTGCAGTCGCGAGCCGACGCCGACCGGGAGGCCCGCAACCGCACCCTCGCCGTGGCCGCCGCCGTCGCCTCGGATCCCACCGTGCGGCAGGCGCTGACCGGCACGAATCCGACCGCCGCGCTCCAGCAGTTGGCCGAGGAGACCCGCAGGCGCTCGCACGTGGACTTCGTCGTCGTGATGAGCCCCACGGGCATCCGCTACACCCATCCGAACCCCGCCCAGATCGGCCGCCGCTACATCGGCAGCATCGCGGCCGCGCAGCAGGGCGGCATCGTCACCGAGACGACGACCGGGACCCTGGGCCCCTCCGTCAGGACCGTCGTTCCCGTGACCACCCCCGAGGGCAAGGTCGTCGGGCTGGTCTCCGCGGGCATCACCGTCAGCCAGGTGAGCGCCGCGGCCGGCCGGCAGGCACCGCTCGTCCTGGCGGGCACCGGGCTGGCGATCGCGGCCGCCACCGGCGGCACGGCCCTCATCGGCAGGCGCCTGCGCCGCCAGACCCACGGCCTGGGGCCGGTGCAGATGACCCGCATGTACGAGCACCACGACGCCGTCCTGCACGCGGTGCGCGAAGGCGTGCTCATCGTCGATCCGCAGGGCTCTCTGCTCCTGGTCAACGACGAGGCGCGGCGCCTGCTGGGACTCGCCGCGGACGTGGACGGCCTGCCCGTCACGGAGCTGGGGATCACCCCCGGGGCCGGACGGCTCCTCGCGTCCGGGAGAGCGACCACGGACGAGGTGGTCGAGGTCGACGGCCGGCTGCTCGCCGTCAGCCAGCGCCCCATGGACCAGCCGCACGGACCCGGCGGCTGGGTCGCCACCCTGCGCGACACGACCGAACTCAGCGCGCTGATGGGCCGGATCGAGGTGGTCCAGGAACGGCTCAAGCTGCTGTACGACGCCGGACTGCGCATCGGCACCACCCTCGACGTGCGGCACACCGCGGAGGAGCTGGCGGAGTTCGCCGTCCCCAGGTTCGCCGACTACGTCACCGTCGACCTGACCGACGACGTGCTGCGCGGCGAGGAGCCCGACGAGGTGAGCGCGGCGCAGCTGCGCCGGGTCACCCTGCACGGCATCCGGAAGGACGTGCCGCTCTACCCGCCCGGCGCGCTCATCCACTTCGACCCCACCACCCCGCAGGGCGAGGGCTTCGGTTCCGGGCGGATGGTGCTGGAGGCCGACATGACGGCCTTCTCCGGCTGGCAGGCCCAGGACCCCGAACGGGCACGGCAACTGGTGGCCCACGGCATCCACTCCATGATCGCCGCCCCGCTGCGGGCCCGCGGCGCGATCCTCGGCGTGGCGACCTTCTGGCGTTCCAAGGAGCCGACCTCCTTCACCTGGGAGGACCTGTCGCTCGCCGAGGAGCTGGTCGCCCGCGCGGGGATCAGCATCGACAACGCGCGCCGCTTCACGCGCGAGCGCACCATGGCGGTCACCCTGCAGCGCAGCCTGCTGCCGCACGCCCTGCCGGAGCAGAACGCCGTCGACGTGGCACACCGCTACCTGCCGGCGGGGGCGGGGCCCGGCGGGGTCGGCGGCGACTGGTTCGACGTCATTCCGCTCCCCGGCGCGCGCGTCGCCATCGTGGTGGGCGACGTCGTGGGGCACGGACTGCACGCCGCCGCCACCATGGGGCAGCTGCGCACCGCCGTGCACAACCTCTCGACGCTCGACCTGCCCCCCGACGAACTTCTCTGGCACCTGGACGAGCTGGTCACCCGCCTCGACCAGGACCGCGACGGCGACGCCGGCAGCCCGACGCTCACCGGCGCCACCTGCCTCTACGCGGTCTACGACCCGGTCTCACGGCTGTGCACCATGGCCAGGGCCGGTCACCTGGAACCCATCGTCGTGCCCCCGGACGGCCGCGCCCACCTGCCCGGGGTACCGGCCGGCCCGCCGCTGGGGCTGGGCGGGATGCCCTACGAGAAGGGCGAGGTGGAGCTGCCCGAGGGCAGCGGCATCGTGCTCTTCACCGACGGCCTGATCGAGGACCGGCGGCAGGACATCGACGAGGGCATCGAGCGCCTGCGCCGGGCCCTCGCGGTGCCGGGGCGCACGCCGGAGCAGATGTGCCGGGCGGCGATCGACGCCATGGTGCCCGGGGCGCCCCGCGACGACGTGGCCCTGATCGTCGCCCGCACCCGGGTGCTGGACGACAAGCACACCGCGTCCTGGACCGTGCCGTCCGAACCCTCGGCCGTCGCCGGAGTCCGGGCGGCGGCCACCGAGCTGCTGCGCGACTGGGGTCTGGAGGAGGAGGCGTTCACCCTGGAGCTCATCCTCAGCGAGCTGGTCACCAACGCCATCCGGCACGCGACGGGCCCCGTCGGGGTGCGCCTGATCCGTGACCGCAGCCTCATCTGCGAGGTCTCCGACGGCAGCAGCGTCTCGCCGCACCTGCGCCGGGCCACCACCATGGACGAGGGCGGCCGCGGGCTCTTCCTGGTGGCCCAGTTCGCCGACCGCTGGGGGACCCGCTACACCGCCGACGGAAAGGTCATCTGGACCGAGCAGCGGCTCTGCACGCAGCTGTAGCGGTTCCACGGCTCCGGGGTGTTCGCGACCGGGCGAGGGCGGGAAGCATGCCTGGCATGTCGAAAGGTGAGGCGCGGTACGCAGGCAGGGGAGTACGGCGATGAGCAAGCCCGAGCTGGAGTTCCAGCTGCCCGCCGGGCCGTGGCGGGCCCCGGCCGGCGCCGGTCCGGGAGTCGAGGAGTGCGTCCTGGCCGAGGACCCCGCACAGGGATCCCGTACGGCGCTGGTCCGCTGGGCGCCGGGCACCGACACCTCGTTGGACGGCGTGACCCGCCACGACTTCTGGGAGGAGGTCTACCTGGTCGCGGGCGCCCTGCACGACCTGACGCTCGACCGGACCTTCACCGCAGGCATGTACGCCTGCCGCCCGCCCGGGATGCCGCACGGCCCCTGGACCTCCCCGGACGGCGTCACCATGCTGGTGATCACGTACCCGGGACCCGGCGGACGCTGACGGGCGCCGCCCGGAGCCCCGCCCCGGCCGCCTCAGATCAGCTCGGGTTGCGGCGCCGCGCGGGTCGCCGCCGGTTCGGTCCGCGGGGCCCAGCTGGTGACGGTGCGCACGTAGTGGAGGACCACCGAGGCCGGTGCCAGGACGAGGAGGGGGCCGGATGTCCAGGGATGCGTGGCGATCTCCAGCGGCAGCCAGCGGTAGGACACCAGGAGCGCGGCGAAGACCGCCGTGCCGTGGGCGACCAGCCGGACTCCCGACGGGTCCCAGCCGCGGTCGAGCGAGCGCAGGGCCGCCTCGACCGTGAGCGCGAAGACCACGCCGGCCAGGAGGTCCGCACCGTAGTGGTAGCCGAAGCCCAGCGTCGCGGTGACCGTGGCGACCAGCCAGAACGTGCCCGCCCAGCGCAGCGCCCGGGGGCCCTTGCGGGAGTGCAGGAAGATCGCGGTGGCCCACGCCGTGTGCAGGCTGGGCATGCAGTTGCGCGGGGTGAACCCGTCGTACCGCACCGGGTGCGGGGCGGTGACCGGCGGCACCCTGCGCGGCCACAGGTCGGCCACCGGCCAGTGCCCGCCGTGCGGCGGGTGCTCCGGCCAGAGGCTGACCGACGCCCAGTGGTCGGCGCCGGTGCCGTAGGCGAAGACCGGGCCGACCACCGGGAAGATCATGTAGACGGCCGGTCCGAGCAGCCCGATCACCAGGAAGGTGCGCACCAGGTGGTGGCGCGGGAAGCGGCGCTCGGCCGCCA
Organism: Streptomyces sp. NPDC047061; assembly: GCF_040643955.1. Lineage (NCBI taxonomy): Bacteria > Bacillati > Actinomycetota > Actinomycetes > Kitasatosporales > Streptomycetaceae > Streptomyces > Streptomyces sp. NPDC047061. Next base: position 371,329 of record NZ_JBEYVI010000005.1, on the reverse strand, counting down.
CGTCGCGCAGCTGGTACAGCGCGACGGCGACCGCGGCCACGGCGAGCTGGCCGTAGACGACGTCGAGGACGTTGAAGCCGATCGGGCCGCCGGCCGTGACGATCCGGCCCACCAGCCAGGACGGGTTGCCCAGGGCGTGGTCGGCGGTGGCCACGTACGGGTCGAGCACCGCCGGGCGGGTCTTGGAGGTGATGAGCAGCCAGGCGTCGCCGGTCTTGCGGCCGGTCACCAGCAGCAGGCCGAGACCGACGCCCTTCAGCAGCAGGACGCGTTCGCGGCCGGTGCGGCGGGTCAGGGCGAGGACCGCGCAGCCGAGCATCACCCACAACGCGCCGTTGCCGAACGGCTGGCCGCGGGTCACCTCGACGCCGCACGCCCACCGCACCGCCGCGAAGGCGAGGTCGATGCCGAGCGCGGCGCCGAGCGCGGCGCACCGTTGCCGCCAGGTGAGCACCACCATCGTCAGCGCCAGCCCGGCGTACAGCAGAAAGCCGGACTTGGGAGGGCAGATCACCTCCCGCGCCTGGTTGGTGATCGGCCCCGGCAGGCCGTAGTGACGTGCGGCGGCCTCCAGGGCGACGAGGAACGCGAAGGCCGCGGCGGCTGCCACGGCCCAGAGTCTCGGTGGTGTGTGTCTCAAGGTCCGGCCGATTTGCTAGAGGTTGCGGGACAGTTGGCGTGCTGTTTCGACGAAGGAAGACGGAAAGGCCGCGGCCCGGGTTCCAGCCTTGTGCCCGACGACGGTGCGGTCAATGGCGAGTTACCACGGGGTAAAGGGTTCGGCATCGTCCGTTCAACGTACTTGATCTGTGCATGACCCGTTCGATGGGATGCGCGAAGACCACGTCGAGATCTCCTCGGAGACCGACCACTTCGTGAGACTCCGAACCACAGGGGGATTCATGCACATAGCCCGTACCGGGCAGGCCGTCGCGGCCGCCACGTCCGTCGCCGCCCTCGCGGCCACCGCGCTGACGGCCGCCGCGCCCACCGCCGTACCGCACACCCTCGCGGTACCGGCCGTCGTCGGGCACACCCTGGTGCACGGTGTGAGCAGCCCGCTCTCCAGCGAGCAGTGCCAGGCCAAGTGGCAGATCAACTGCTACAGCCCGCTCCAGTACCGCACCGCGTACGACCTGAACGCCCTCTACCGCAAGGGCGTCACGGGCAAGGGACGCACCATCGTCATCGTCGACTCGTACGGCTCCCCGACCGTGCAGCACGATCTCGACGTCTACAGCAAGCAGTTCGGGCTGCCCAGCACCAAGGTGAAGGTCGTCAAGTGGGGGCACGTCCCCGCCTTCGACCCGAAGAACTCCGACATGACCGGCTGGGCCGGCGAGACCACCCTCGACGTCGAGATGGCGCACGCGGTGGCGCCCGCCGCGAAGATCGTCGTGGTCGAGACCGCGGTCTCCGAGACCGAGGGCACCACCGGTCTGCCGGAGATGATGGACGCCGAGAAGTACATGATCGACCACGGTGTCGGCGACGTCATCAGCCAGAGCTTCGGCGCCACCGAGAACACCTTCCCGGGCTTCGCCAAGGGCGACTTCTCCAGCATCAAGAAGCTGCGGTACGCCTTCCAGGAGGCCAACCGCAAGCACGTCACCGTCCTCGCCGCCTCCGGTGACGGCGGCGCCACCGACCTCCAGGCGGACGGCAAGACGTACTACAAGAAGCGCGTCAACTCCTGGCCGTCCTCGGACCCGTTGGTCACCTCGATCGGCGGCACCCAGCTCCACCTCGACGACAAGGGCAACCGTGTCAAGCCGGACAGTGTCTACAACGACTACGGCTCCGGCGGTGGCGGCCAGTCCCACGTCTTCACCCGCCCGTCGTACCAGAACGGCGTGAAGAGCAAGGTCGGCACCCGCCGCGGCACCCCGGACATCTCGATGTCCGCCGCGGTCAACGGCGGCGCCTGGATCTACTCCAGCTTCGACCCGACCGCCACCGGCTGGGACGTCAGCGGCGGCACCAGCGAGGCCACCCCGCTCTTCGCGGGCATCGTCGCCCTCGCCGACCAGGCCGCCGGCCACCGCCTCGGCAACATCCAGAAGCGGCTGTACGACCTCTCCTCCTACCGCTCCAAGGGCACCGGCATCGTCGACGTCAACGACGGCACCGACAACAGCTACGAGGGCGTGACCGGCTACAAGGCCGTCAACGGCTACGACCTCGCCACCGGCGTCGGCACCGTGGACGCCCTGCGCTTCGTCCCGGCCCTCGTCAAGCAGAAGCCCTGATCCTCCCCGCACCACACGGCAGACGGCCCGGGTCCCGCACCCGGGCCGTTCCCGTCCCGGCCGCGCCCGCTGCCTCCGTCGCCCGTGCGGCCGTGCAGGTGACGTGTCGGGGTGGGCGAAGGACGATGGAGGGAGGTGTGAGGGCGACGCGGTGAGACCGGCCGGCTGCGGTGTCCCGTGGCCTCCCCGGCGTCCGCCCGGGGCCACGGCGGCCGAGCCGGCAGAACGGGCGGTGACCGGCATGCGTGATGCCACCCCGAGCGGCGGGAGCGGCGCCGTACCGCCCGACCCGACACAGCCGGAACAGCCGGACGCGGTGACGGGGGACGAGGCGTTCGCCCAGTGCCGGCTGCCCGTGATGGTGTGCGACTCCGCGCTGCGGGTCGTGCGGGCGAGCGCCGGTGCCGTACGCGAACTCGGCCTGTCCGAGGAGCGGATGCGCGGTCTGTCCGTCACCGACATCGTGCCCTCGCACCTCTGCCACCGGATCGAGAACGGCATGGGCCGGGTGTTCGCGTCGGGCGAGCCCGAGGAGTTCCACGTCCGGGGCCGCGCCCGGCCGGACGCCCCCGAGAGGGTGTGGTCCGTCAGCGTCTCCCCGCTCGTCACGACGGCGGGGCAGGTGCGGCACGTGGAGGTCTCCGCGATCGACGTCAGCGAGCAGTACCTGGCCAGGGAGCGGCTCGCGCTGCTGAACGACGTCAGCGACCGGGTGGGCAGCACCCTGGACGTGATGCGCACGGCGCAGGAGATGGCCGACGTGACGGTGGACCGGCTCGCCGACTTCATCACCATCGACCTGCTCGACTCCCTGTACCGCGGCGTCGAGCCGAAACCGTCCGGCACGGGCCGGGTCCCGCTGCGGCGCGCGGCCCAGCAGTCCGTGCTGCACGGGGCGCCCGAGGCGGTGATCGAGCCGGGGGAGGTGGACGAGTACCCCGCGTCCGCACCCCCCGTCCGCTGCCTGGCCACCGGCAGGGCCTCGCTGCACACCACCGGGGACGAGGCGATCCGGGCCTGGGAACTCGCCGATCCCGAGCGGTCGTGGGTGGTCCGCAGGTTCGGGATCCACTCGATCATGGTCATCCCGCTGCGCGCCCGCGGCATCACCATCGGGGTGGCGGTCCTGGTACGGCACCGGCGCGAGGAGCCGTTCACCCGCGACGACCTGCTCCTGGCCGAGGAGATCGCCGCGCGCGCCGCCGTGGCCGTGGACAACGCCCGCCGGTACACCCTCGAACGCGGCACCGCGCTGGCCCTGCAGCGCAGCCTCCTGCCCCACCGGTTCTCGGCCCAGGACGCGGTCGAGGCGGCCCACCGCTACCTCCCGGCCCGCACCCGGGCCGGGCCCGGCGGCGACTGGTTCGACGTGATCCCGCTCTCCGGCGCCAGGGTCGCGCTGGTGGCGGGCGACGTGGTGGGCCACGGACTGCGGGCGTCGGCCACCATGGGCCGGCTGCGGACCGCGGTGCGCACCCTGGCCGACGTCGACCTGCCCGCCGACGAGCTGCTCACCCACCTCGACGACCTGGTCACCCTCCTGGCGGCCGAGGAGGAGAGCGCCGCGGAGTACGAGCCCGACCTCGAACCCTGCAGCGATCTCATCGCCACCTGCCTGTACGTGGTCTACGACCCGGTCTCCCGCCGGTGCACGGCCGCCAGCGCGGGCCATCCGCCGCCCGCGGTCGTCGGCCCGGACGGCCCGGCGTCCTTCCTCGACGTGCCGCCCGGCCCGCCGCTGGGCGCGGGCGGGCTGCCCTTCGAGACCGCCGAGCGGGAACTGTCCCCGGGCAGCCTCCTCGCGCTCTGCACGGACGGCCTGCTCCAGGGGCCCGGGCACGACCTGGGCGACGGTCTGGCACGGCTGCGCCGCTCCCTCGACCGAGCCGCCTCCCGGCCGCTGGAGGAGCTGTGCGACGAGCTGCTCCGGACGCTGCTGCCCGCGCAGCCGCAGGACGACGTCGCCCTGCTCCTCGCGCGCACCCGGGCGCTCGACGCCGACCGGGTCGCCACCTGGGACCTGCCCTCCGACCCGGCCGTGGTCGCCGACGCCCGTGCCCGGGTGCTGGCCCGGCTGGAGGCCTGGCACCTGCCGGACCTGGCGTTCACGGCCGAGCTGGTGGTCAGCGAACTCGTCACGAACGCGATCCGCTACGGGCAACCGCCCGTCCAGCTGCGGCTGATCCGGGGCGCCGCGCTGATCTGCGAGGTCTCCGACGGCAGCGGCACCGCCCCGCACCTGCGCCGGGCCCGCACCTACGACGAGGGCGGCCGCGGCCTGCTGCTCGTCGCCCAGCTCGCCCACCGCTGGGGCACCCGCCAGCAGCCCGGCGGCAAGACCATCTGGGCCGAGATCGGACTCACGGCGCGGTCCGCCGCGCCGTGACCCGGACGGCCCCCTCCTGCTCGCGTGTGTGCTCTCCGGCGGTTCGGCTGGAGGAGGACCGGAGCGACCTGGAGGTACGGGTGACGGAGGACAGCGCGCACGCGGACGGCGAGGCCGGCCGGTCCGACGACGTCCGGGAACTGCGGGCCCGGGTCGCGGCCCTGGAGAAGGAACGGGCCCGGCCGCCCCGGCACCACGCCAGGTCCCTGCTCGCCGTCGTCCTGGTCGTCGTCGGCTGCCTGCTCGCCCCGCTCGCCGTGGTCGCCTCATGGGCGGCGGACCAGGTGGGCGACACCGACCGCTACGTCAGCACGGTCGCCCCGCTCGCCTCGGACCCCGACGTGCAGAACGCCGTGGCCAACCGGGCCACCGACGCGCTCATGAGCCACCTCGACCTGCCCGCCCTGCTCGCCGACGTGGCCCCCGCGGACCGGCCCCGGCTGCAGCAGGCGCTGGGCGGCAGACTCGGCGACGCGCTCGAAGGAGCGGTGCGCAGCTTCGTCCACGACAAGGCCCGCGAGGTCGCCGCGTCCGACGCGTTCCGGACCGTCTGGACCGACGCCAACCGCCGGATCCACAGCAGCCTCGACAAGGCCCTCACCGGCAGCGGCGGCGGCGCGGTGCAGCTGACCGACGACAGCGTCACCCTCGACATCGGCCCGATCGTGGACCAGGTCAAGCAGCGGCTCGTCGACGCCGGACTGACCCCCGCCGAACACATCCCCGCCGTCCACACCGACTTCACCCTCGCCAGGTCCGACCAGGTCGGCAAGGCCAAGACCTACGTACGGCTGCTCCAGCTCGCCGGGAACTGGCTGCCCGTGCTGGCCGTGCTGCTGGTCGCCGCCGGGGTGCTGCTCGCGGTCCGGCGGCGCCGGGCCCTGGTGGCGGGCTGCGTCGGGGTCGCCGTCACCACCGGGCTGCTCGGCATCGGGCTGCGCGTGTTCCGCGTGTTCTACCTGGACCGGCTGCCCGCGAGCGTCTCCCCGGGCGCGGCGGCCGCCGTCTACGACGCGCTGACCCACTTCCTGCGGACCGGCGTGCGGATGGTCGTGGCCCTCGGCGTCGTCGTCGCCCTGGCCGCCTGGCTCACCGGCCCCGGCCGGTACGCCGGGCTGGTCCGCGGTCTGTGGACGTCCGGGATCGGAGCGGTACGCGGCACCGCCGACCGCGCCGGACTGCGCACCGGCCCGGTCGGCCCCTTCGTGCGCCGGTACCGCACCTGGATCACCTGGGTCCTGGTGGCCGTGGCGGTGCTGGTCTACCTGCTGTGGCCGTACCCCACCGGGTGGGTGGTGGTCGGCATCGCCCTGTGCCTGCTGTTCGTGCTGGCCGTGGTGGAGTTCCTGGCGGCGCCCCCGGCCGGGGGAGAGACCCCGGCCGCGTCGCCGGCCTGACGATCCGGCCGGCGGCCGGCGGCCGGCGCCGCCGCGGACGGTCGGGGGACCTGCCGACCGTCAGGGTGCGAAGGCCGCCCAGGGGCCGAGTGCGTACCCCTCGCCCGCCCTGCGGACCTCCACCGCGCCCGGTCCGCCGAAGTGCGCGGGGACGACCAGTTCACGGGTGTCCGCGGCCCGTTCGAGGATCCGGCGGCGGCTGGCCTCCGCCCGCGCGGGGTCGAGGCAGAAGCAGCTGTTCCACTGCGGCCGGAGGATCTGGACCGGGCTGTGCAGCAGGTCGCCGACGAAGACCGCGCGGTCGCTCCCCGACGCGAGCCGGAGCACCGAGGAGCCGGGGGTGTGGCCGGGTGCCGACTCCAGGGTGAGGTGTTCGTCGATGCGGTGGGTGCCGTGCCACAGGACGGCCTGACCGGCCCGGTGGAGCGGCGCGATGCTGTCCTCGTATACGAGCCGGTCGTCCTCCCGGACCCCGTTCCCGTATCCGTTCTCCGGCCCGAAGTGGAAGTCGTCGGCGGTCGGGACGAGGTACCGGGCGTTGGGGAACGCGGGCGCCCAGCCGCCCTCGACGCCGATGGTGTTCCAGCCGACGTGGTCGGCGTGCACATGGGTGTTGACGACGACGTCGACGTCCTCGGGCCGCACCCCGGCCCGGGCCAGCAGCCCGAGGAAGTCGCCCTGCCACTGGTGGAACCCGGGCGAGCCGGGCCGCTCGCGGCCGTTGCCCACCGGGGTGTCGACCAGTACGGTCCGCCCGGCGCTGCGCAGCACCCAGGTGCCCAGCGCGACCACCGCCCGGTCGGCCGCCGGGTCCCAGTGGTCCGGCGCCAGCCAGTCCGCGTTGTCCGCCCAGACCCCGGCGGACGACCGCGGCACCAGGGTGCGGGCCGGTGTGAACGGCCCCTGCCACTCGACGACGCGGACGACCTCGACATCACCCAGCACGGTGCGCTGCACGAGACCCTCGCGCCGGGGATCGTCGGGTCCGGAACCCTCACCCCGGGTACGCGGACCGCCTGGACCAGTCGGGCTGCTCGGGGTACTCGGACCAGCTGGGCTGGTCGGGGTGCTCGGGGAATTCTCGTTCTCCATGGGATCGACCCTAGGGAGCGTCGGTGAGCGTCTCAATGCTCATCCGGCTCGGTGAAATACGCGCCCGGCTCATCTCCGAGCCCTGCGGGGTAGCCTGCCGCCGTGGATGTGCTGAGCGACGCGATCGCGGCCGTCAGGGTCGGGCAGCCCTCGTCCAACCGGGTGCGGGTGAGCGGCACCTGGTGCACACGGCTGGCTCCGTACGAGGGCGCGGGCTTCCACGTCGTACTGAAGGGGACCTGCTGGCTGCTTCCCGACGGTGGCGCCCCGGTCCCGCTGGGCACCGGGGACGCGGTGCTGCTCCCGCACGGCACGGGGCATGTGCTCGCCGACTCCCCCGCCGACGCGGCGGCCGTGCGGCGCGCGGTGCCGTTCGAGCGCTGGGCCGGACGCGAGGGGCCGGACGACCGGACGGCGCAGGGGGAGCACGAGGCGCACGGCGGGGTCGAGCTGCTGTGCGGCAAGTACCGGCTCGACCGCAGCCACGCCCACCCGCTCATGGCGGAGCTGCCCGAGGCCGTCCACCTGCCCAACCGGGTCGGCAGCCACCCCGAACTCCGGGCGGCGATCGACCTGCTGGGCCGGGAGCTGGAGGCGCGGCGGCCCGGCTCGGGCAGGGTGGTCCCCAGCCTGCTGGACCTGCTGTTCGTCTACATGATCCGGTCCTGGATGGCCGAGGGCGCGACCGGTGCCTGGCCGGCCGTGCTGACCGATCCGGTCACCGCCGCCGCGCTGCGCGCGCTGCACACGGACCCGGCCGCCGCCTGGACCAACGAACGCCTCGCCACCGAGGTGGGCGTCTCCCGGCCGACCCTGGTCCGCCGGTTCACCGGCCTGGTGGGCCGGGCGCCGATGACGTACCTCACCTGGTGGCGTCTGACCCTCGCCGCGACGCTCCTCCGGGACACCGAGGAGCCCCTGGCCGCCGTCGCCCGCCGGGTCGGCTACGGCACTCCCTACGCCCTCTCGCACGCCTTCAAGCGGGAGTTCGGAGCCACTCCGGGGCGGTTCCGCACGGAGCTGCACGGGCGTCCGGGCCCAGCGGCCTGACCGCCGCCCCGCCCGTCCCGTTCCCGCGGCTGCTTCGAGTTCCCCCGACTACTTCAGGCCGATCGCGGCGCAGGCCGACCGGTACTTCGGGGTGCAGATGTCGGCGACGGTGTACACGCCGTCGTCGATCACCGTGTCCTTGATGTTGTCCTTCGTGAGGGCGACCACCGGCACGAGCGTCGCGGGGATGTCCTTCCCGGTCGGGCTGTCGACCTTGTCCTGGGTCAGCGCGTCGTACTGGATGTCACGGCCCTGCACCTTGTACACCGCCATCTGCGCGGCGTCGGTGGCCTCGTCCAGGAACGGCTTGTACACGGTCATGTACTGCTCGCCCGAGACGACCCGCTGCACCGCGTCCAGGTTCGCGTCCTGTCCGGTCACCGGGGGGATCGTGGTGGCGCCCGCCCGCTTCAGCGCGTCGATGACGGCGCCGGCCATGCCGTCGTTGGCCGAGTAGACGGCGGCGATGTTGTTCAGGCCGACGGCCTGGATCGCCTTCTTCATGTTCGCCCCGGCGACCTCGGGCGACCACTTGTCGGTGTCGTACTGCTCGGCGATGCGGACCCTGTCCTTGAGTTCGGCGAGGGCACCCTCCTTGAACTTCCCCGTGTTCGGGTCCGCGGGGTCGCCGTTCATCATGACGACCTTGCTGGTCGCCGCCTTGCTGCCGAGCGCCTCGAGGATGGCGCGGCCCTGGACCTCGCCGACGAGTTCGTTGTCGTGGGAGACGTACGCGTCGATCGGGCCCTGCGCGAGCCGGTCGTAGGCGATGACGGGGATGCCGGCGTCCTTCGCCTTCCGGACGTCCGGTGCGATGGCCGCGGCGTCCACCGCGTCCACCACGATGATGTCGACCTTCCTGGCCACCATCTGCTGGAACTGCCGGCTCTGCTTGTCCTTGCTCGCCTCGGCGTTGGCGTAGTCGACCTTGCCCTTGCCGTGCGTGAGGGAGGCGACCTCCTTCTTGAAGATGGGGTGGTCGAAGGCCTCGAACCGGGCCGTGTCCCGGTCGGGCAGGAGCAGCCCCACCGTGATGCCGTCGCCCTTCGTCGGGGACGCGGAGCTGTCGCCGCCGCCGATGCCGTCGACGACGCCGCACGCGGTGAGCGTGAGTGCCGACGCGGAGGCGGCCAGGGTGATCGCGAGGCGGGGCAGAGGGGTCCCGCGGAGGGTAGGAACGCTCACATCAGGCGCCTTCCGGATGGGGGGAGCGTCATGCGCAACCGATGGTGTGAAGGAAGCAAACGCGCAGTGACGGGGTACGTCAAGACGTAAGGACAACAAGGCAGTTGAAGCCTGCCGTGCGCGACGTCCGGAGACCTGCGGCCGGGTGGCGGATCTCGCAGGTCAGGCCGGTACGACGGGAGTTCGCGAGGGTGGCGGACCGTGCGTCACGGAAGGTCCGGAGCGGGGTGCGCCGGGCAACAGGCCATCCATATCCGGCGCTTGACCGCCTTCGCAGCACCTCCGCAGCACCTTCGCAGTCTTCGCAAGATTCACTGTCGCTACTCCTCGGTACGGTCACTTCCCTGCTGGGCGACCCTCTCGCTTAAAACGTTTTAAGAACTGCTACCATCGGTGGCCCCACCACAATCACAGGCGGACGACGAGGTCGTCCGGCGTCGCGCATCCACGGGAGGCCGTGTGGACCAGCCCGGCTCCGCCGTCCCGGCGGGCGGCACCGGAGGGCCGGCCGCGCGTCCCCGGCTGGAGGACGTCGCCGCCCGCGTCGGTCTCTCGACGGCGTCGGTGTCCCTGGTGCTGCGGGGCGTGCCCGGTCCCAGCGAGCGCACCCGGCAGCGGGTCCTGAAGGCGGCCGCCGACCTCGGCTACCGCCCCGACCGCACCGCCAGTGCCCTGGCCAGCAGGCGCAGCAGGCTGCTCGGGGTCATGGTCGACGTGCACAGCCCCTTCCACGCGGAGCTGGTCGAGCACCTGCACGTCGCCGCGGAGGAGGTCGGCTACGACCTCGTGCTGAGCGCCCTGACCCGGACCCGGGACGAGAGCACGGCGGTGGAGACGCTGCTGGCGTTCCGCTGCGAGGCGCTGATCCTGCTCGGCCCGGTCGCTCCGGCCGCCGGCCTCGCCGACCTGGACCGCAGGGCGCCCGTCGTCAGCGTGGGGCGCCGGATCGCCCGCGCCCCCCTCGACGTCGTCCGCACCGCCGACGACGACGGAGTGGGCCAGATCGTCGACCACCTGGCGGGCCTGGGGCACCGTGCGATCGCCTACGCCGACGGCGGCAGGGGCGTCATCGCCACCGACCGGCGCGGCGGTTACCGGGACGCCATGCGCCGGCACGGCCTCCACGAGCACATCCGGGTGCTGCCCGGCGGCAGCACCGAGGAGACCGGCGAGAAGACGGGCCGGCGCCTCCTCGGCGACGGCCCGCTGCCGACCGCCGTCGTGGCGTACAACGACCAGGGCGCCATCGGCCTGCTGACCGCGCTCCGGTCGGCCGGGGTGGACGTGCCCGGCACCGTCTCCGTCGCCGGGTACGACGACGACACCCTGGCCCGGCTGAGCTGCTTCAACCTCACCACCGTCAGCCAGAACGCCCGGGAACAGGCCCGTCAGGCGGTGGCGGCCGCCGTGGAACGCCTCGACGAGGGCCGCACCGGGCCCCGCGAGATCGTCCTCGCGCCCACCCTGGTCGTCCGGGGGACCACAGCACGGGTGCGCTGACCCCGGGTCGGACCGGCCGGCAGGGACGACCGCGGCCGCCGTCGCGAAGCAGCTCACCGACGCGGTCACCGCCGCGCAGGCCACCCCGCAGGGCCGGGCCCGGATCGCGCTCGCCGCCGCCTTCCTCAACCTGCCCGCCTGGTCGCCCGGGAGGACGAAGCCCGGCGCGACCGACTGGGCGGGCCAGGAGGCCCAGCAGTACGACTGGTTCGCGCAGGGCATCCTGGCGTTCGTCGAGGGCGGCCGGTACGCCGTCGAGCAGTCGGTCGGCGGCAGCAACTCCTGGAACCAGGGCGTCGACTACGCCGGTCTGCTCGCCGGTTCCGCACACGCGCCCCAGGTCCGCGCCCTGTACACGGCGGCCGGTCTCGACCTGGGCGCCGACCTGCGGACGCTGACCTCGGGCGCCGCGATCACCGCCGATCCCGCGGCGGTCCGTACCGCCCGGCGGACGTCCTCCGCGGGCCAGGGACTGGAGGTGCCGTTGCTCGACGTCCACACCACCGCCGACAACCTGGTCCCGGTGGAGCAGGAGAACCGCTTCGCCGAGCGGGTGCGCGCCGCGGGCGACGGCGCGCTGCTGCGGCAGGCGTACGTCGAACGGCAGGGTCACTGCGCGTTCACCACCGCCGAGACCGTGGCCGCGCTGCACGCCCTCGAAAACCGGGTGGACACCGGCCGCTGGGACGACGCCGCGACACCGGACGCGCTCCAGCGGTCCGCCACCGCGCTCGGCCTGGACGGGGCGGCCTATGTGCCGTACGAGCCGGCACGGTTGACGGTCGGCCGCGACGGCACGCGGTCAACGGCCGGCGACACCCGGCACGACTGAGGCCGGGGCGGCGAGGAGCTCACTGGGGGGCGGCGGACGCGTCGCCCCCTCTTCCCCCGCGACCGCCTACGGCTCCTCGGAGAGACGGCGCGATCCTGAACGGGCATTGTCCGTCACCTTTGGTCTTGACCTTCACCGTGCGCTGGCTGCATTGCCAGCGTTGCAGCCATGGAGATGAAGACGGTGACGATAAGACTCCGGGCGGACGAGCTGGACGCGGTGCGCCGACGTGCGGAGGCACAGGGCAAGAGCCTTCAGGCACACATGCACGACACGCTCATGGCGGAGTCGGTGGAGGCGGACCGTCTGCTCCGCCGGTCCGTGCGGGAAGGGGTGGAACGCTACGCGGAGGCGTTCGCCGCGGCCGACCGGGAGAACGACGCCCGGCTGGCCCGCCTGCGTGAGGCGGCTCGGGGCTTCGAGCGGGAGCCCGGCGAGTGGTGATTCCACTTGACCTGCCCAAGCTGCTGGCCGTCGCCGAGACCTTGCCGCGCGATCCCCAGGTGGCCGACCTGGGCATTCTGACCTGCGCCTGCGATCGGCTGTCCGCAGTGGCTCTGGAGCGCGAGGTCTATCCCACGTTGCGCTACAAGGCCGCGGCACTGCTGGAGCAGCTGGCGCGCCATGACCCCTTGGAGCACAGCAACTATCAGTTCGCCTGGCTCGCCGTCTGCGAGTTCGCCCGCCTGAACGGCCTCCGGCTGGCAGCGGAGCCGAAGGACGCGCTGGCCCTGGTGGCCGGCGTCCGTGCCTACGAGATCGCGTTGCCGGAGAGCGCCAGGACCCTCTCCTCGTGGTGGGAGCCGGTCGTGACGGACTGAGCTCCCGATGACGTCTGCCCCGGCAGACCACGGCGCCCCGTGCCGATACAGGCACGGGGCGCCGTCATGGCCGTAGGGGCTACTTCACCGGCTCCGGCTCCGGAGCGGGCTCCTGCTCCGTCTCGCCCGCCGGGTCCACCGGGGTCCGGACCGAGTCGAGGAGCAGCTGGGCCACGTCCACCACCTGGATGGACTCCTTGGCCTTGCCATCGTTCTTCTTGCCGTTGACCGAGTCGGTCAGCATCACGAGGCAGAAGGGGCAGGCGGTGGAGACGATGTCGGGGTTCACCGACAGGGCCTCGTCGACGCGCTCGTTGTTGATGCGCTTGCCGATCCGCTCCTCCATCCACATCCGCGCGCCACCGGCGCCACAGCAGAAGCCGCGCTCCTTGTGGCGGTGCATCTCCTCGTTGCGCAGACCCGGGACGCTGGCGATGATCTCGCGCGGAGGCGTGTAGATCTTGTTGTGGCGGCCCAGGTAGCAGGGGTCGTGGTAGGTGATGATGCCCTCGACCGGGGTGACCGGGACCAGCTTGCCCTCGTCCACCAGGTGCTGGAGCAGCTGGGTGTGGTGGATGACCTCGTAGTCGCCGCCGAGCTGCGGGTACTCGTTGCCGATGGTGTTGAGGCAGTGCGGGCAGGTGGCGACGATCTTCTTCGCCGACTTCGGCTTGCGGGACTCCTCGGTCACCTTGCCGTCGTCGTCCAGCTCCTCGCCGAACGCAGTGTTCAGCGCCATGACGTTCTCCATGCCGAGCTCCTGGAACAGGGGCTCGTTGCCGAGGCGGCGGGCGGAGTCGCCGGTGCACTTCTCGTCGCCGCCCATGATCGCGAACTTGACGCCCGCGATGTGGAGGAGCTCGGCGAAGGCCTTCGTCGTCTTCTTGGCGCGGTCTTCGAGGGAGCCGGCGCAGCCGACCCAGTACAGGTACTCGACCTCGGTGAGGTCCTCGATGTCCTTGCCGACGACCGGGATCTCGAAGTCGACCTCCTTGAGCCACTCCAGGCGCTGCTTCTTCGCCAGGCCCCAGGGGTTGCCCTTCTTCTCCAGGTTCTTGAGCATCGTGCCCGCCTCGGACGGGAACGCGGACTCGATCATCACCTGGTAGCGGCGCATGTCGACGATGTGGTCGACGTGCTCGATGTCCACCGGGCACTGCTCGACGCAGGCGCCGCAGGTGGTGCAGGACCACAGCACGTCCGGGTCGATGACGCCGTTCTCTTCGGCGGTGCCGATCAGCGGCCGCTCGGCCTCCGCGAGGGCGGCGGCGGGGACGGCCTTGAGGGCCTCCTCGCTCGCCTTCTCCTCGCCCTCCGCGTTCTTGCCGCCGCCCGCCAGCAGGTAGGGGGCCTTGGCGTGCGAGTGGTCGCGCAGGGACATGATCAGCAGCTTGGGGGAGAGCGGCTTGCCGGTGTTCCAGGCCGGGCACTGCGACTGGCAGCGGCCGCACTCGGTGCAGGTGGAGAAGTCGAGCAGGCCCTTCCAGGAGAAGTGCTCGATCTGGGAGACGCCGAAGACGTCGTCCTCACCGGGGTCGGTGAAGTCGATCGGCTTGCCGCCGGAGGTCATCGGGAGCAGGCCGCCGAGCGAGGTCTCGCCCGTCGCGTTCCGCTTGAACCAGATGTTCGGGAAGGCGAGGAAGCGGTGCCAGGCGACGCCCATGTCGGTCTTCAGGGAGACCGTGATCATCCAGATGAAGGAGGTCGCGATCTTGATCATCGCCGTGAGGTAGACCAGGTTCTGCAGCGTGTCGACGCTCGTGCCCCGGAAGGCGGCGACCAGGGGGTACGAGGCGAAGTACGCGGCCTCGTAGCCGTGCACGCCGGCGAGGGCGCCCTCCAGGCCGCGCAGGGTCATGATGGCGAGGCCGATGATGAGGATCACGGCCTCGACGAAGTAGGCCTGGCCGAAGTTCGAGCCGGCGAACCGGGACTTGCGGCCCGGCCGGCGCGGGTGGCTCAGCTGCCGGATGACGATGAGCGTGAGGATGCCCAGCGAGGTCATCGTGCCGATGAACTCGACGAACATCTCGTACGGCAGCCAGTGGCCGATGACCGGCAGCGTCCAGTCGGCCTGGAACAGCTGGCCGAAGGCGTTGATCAGGGTCAGCACCAGGGAGAAGAAGCCGACGGCGACGAACCAGTGGGCGACGCCCACCACGCCCCACCGGTTCATCCGGGTGTGACCGAGGAACTCCCTGATCACCGTGGCGGTGCGGGCGGTCCAGTCGTCGGTGCGGGTGCCCGCCGGGACGTCCTGGCCGAGCCGTACGAACCGGTAGATCTGCGCGATGGCGCGGCTGAACAGCGCGACGCCGACCACGGCGAGTACCAGCGACACGATGATCGCGGCGAGTTGCATGGGGGCTCCTCGGGCCTGCGAGGGGTCTCTTCGGGGTTCTTCGCGAGGTTTCTCCCGTCGCGAAGGTGCCCGAAATTACTAAGCGGTAACTTATGCAGTCGGTCTGAGACTACCCGCATCTTTACTCGCACTGTAGTCAGGTGCGGGGTGATCTGGATCGCTGAGGTCTGCCTCAGGCCCGCACGGGCGGTACGCCCCAACCTGATCGTGTTATTCGTACAGAATTGTTACATTCAGGTCTAATTTGGACCTGTGCTCTACGGGATCGCCGCCGCCACCACCGCCTTCCTGCTCGCCGCCGTCCTCGCCGCGCTCATCCAGCCGTGCGCCCTGCGGCTCGGGCTGGTCGACCGCAGGCGGGCGCGGCGGGTGCCCGGGCTCGGCGGTCTCGCCGTGGTCGTCGCCACCTGCCTGGTCGCCTGCGCCGGCGACTGGACCGGAGTTGCCCCGCTCGGTACCGGCGTCGGGGAGCTGGTGGCCGCCGGGGGAGCCGTGGCGCTGCTCGGGCTGGTCGCCGACGTGTGCCGGCTCAAGACGCGGTTCCTGCTGTTCGGCACGGCGGTGGCGGCCGCCTGTGTCGTGCCGTACGACGAGTTCGGCGCCGCCGGCGGGCTGCTCGGCGCCGGGTGGATCGCCTTCGTCGCCGTCGCCTTCAAGGGGCTCGACCACGCGGACGGGCTGGCCGGGACCGTCGGGGTGGTGACCGCCTTCGGGGTCGGGGCCTGTGCCGCCGCCGAGGTGATGGACGGGCTCGCCGTGCTGCTCAGCGTGCTCGCGGCCGCGCTCACCGGGTTCCTGATGCACAACTGGCCTCCCGCGCGCATCGCCCTCGGCGCCACCGGCTCGCTGTTCGCCGGGTTCGTGCTGGCCGCGGCGGCGCTGATCACCCGGACCGGGCACGAGCCCGTCGCGAGCGCGGGTGTGCTGTTCGCGCTCACCGCCGTCGCGAGTGCAGACGCCCTGCTCGTCCTGCTGTCGCGGCTGCTCGCCGGGCGGCCGGTGCTGCGGCGCGGGCCCGACCATCTCGTGCACCGGCTGCGGCGCCTCGGGCTCACCTCGCAGGGGGCGACCGTCGCCCTCGGCGCCGGATCCTTCGCCGGGGTGTTCGTCGCGGTGCTCGTGCACGGCGGCTGGGTCGGCCGGACCGGTGCCACCTGCGTCGCCTGCGTCACCTTCGGTGTCGTGCTCGTACTCCTTCGGGTCCCGGTCTACGAACCCCGGCGTGGAGAATCCCCGCAGGTCGGCGGGCACTTGCGTGTAAGGAGCGGATAAGACTTGAGTCTGCTCCACTCAGGTCTGTTGACCCAGGGCGAGGCTTGATGCACACTTGAGTCCGTTCCACTCAAGTCAGCTGGAGGAAATCACCATGGCACGTGCGGTCGGCATCGACCTGGGCACGACTAACTCCGTCGTCAGCGTTCTTGAAGGCGGCGAGCCCACCGTCATCACCAACGCCGAGGGTGCCCGGACCACGCCGTCCGTCGTCGCCTTCGCGAAGAACGGCGAGGTTCTCGTCGGCGAGGTCGCCAAGCGCCAGGCGGTCACCAACGTGGACCGGACGATCCGGTCCGTGAAGCGTCACATGGGCACCGACTGGAAGATCCAGCTGGACGGGAAGGACTTCAACCCCCAGCAGATCTCCGCGTTCATCCTGCAGAAGCTCAAGCGGGATGCCGAGGCCTACCTGGGCGAGAAGGTGACCGACGCGGTCATCACCGTCCCGGCCTACTTCAACGACTCCGAGCGCCAGGCGACGAAGGAGGCCGGCGAGATCGCCGGTCTGAACGTCCTGCGCATCGTCAACGAGCCCACCGCCGCCGCGCTCGCGTACGGCCTCGACAAGGACGACCAGACGATCCTCGTCTTCGACCTCGGTGGCGGCACCTTCGACGTGTCCCTCCTGGAGATCGGCGACGGCGTCGTCGAGGTGAAGGCCACCAACGGCGACAACCACCTCGGTGGTGACGACTGGGACCAGCGTGTCGTCGACTACCTGGTCAAGCAGTTCGCGGCCGGCCACGGCGTGGACCTCGGCAAGGACAAGATGGCCCTCCAGCGCCTCCGCGAGGCCGCCGAGAAGGCCAAGATCGAGCTGTCCAGCTCCACCGAGACCTCGATCAACCTGCCCTACATCACCGCCTCCGCCGAGGGCCCCCTGCACCTCGACGAGAAGCTCACCCGCGCCCAGTTCCAGCAGCTGACCGTGGACCTCCTGGAGCGCTGCAAGACGCCGTTCCACAACGTCATCAAGGACGCCGGCATCCAGCTCGGCGAGATCGACCACGTCGTCCTCGTCGGCGGCTCCACCCGGATGCCCGCCGTCGCCGAGCTCGTCAAGGAGCTGACCGGCGGCAAGGACGCCAACAAGGGCGTCAACCCGGACGAGGTCGTCGCCATCGGCGCCGCCCTGCAGGCCGGTGTGCTCAAGGGTGAGGTCAAGGACGTCCTGCTCCTCGACGTGACCCCGCTGTCCCTCGGTATCGAGACCAAGGGCGGCATCATGACCAAGCTCATCGAGCGGAACACGACGATCCCGACCAAGCGGTCCGAGATCTTCACCACCGCCGAGGACAACCAGCCCTCCGTCCAGATCCAGGTCTACCAGGGCGAGCGCGAGATCGCGGCGTACAACAAGAAGCTCGGCATGTTCGAGCTGACCGGTCTGCCGCCGGCCCCGCGCGGTGTCCCGCAGATCGAGGTCGCCTTCGACATCGACGCCAACGGCATCATGCACGTCACGGCCAAGGACCTCGGCACGGGCAAGGAGCAGAAGATGACCGTCACCGGCGGCTCCTCGCTGCCGAAGGACGAGGTCGACCGGATGCGCCAGGAGGCCGAGCAGTACGCGGAGGAGGACCACCGCCGCCGCGAGGCCGCCGAGACCCGCAACCAGGGCGAGCAGCTCGTCTACCAGACCGAGAAGTTCCTCAAGGACAACGAGGACAAGGTCCCGGGCGAGATCAAGACCGAGGTCGAGGCCGCCGTCGAGGAGCTCAAGGAGCACCTCAAGGGCGAGGACACCGCCGAGATCCGCACCGCCACCGAGAAGGTCGCGGCCGTCTCCCAGAAGCTGGGCCAGGCCATGTACGCCGACGCCCAGGCCTCGCAGGCCGCCGCCGGCGGTGCCGCTCCCGGTGCCGGTGACGCCGCCGACGACGTGGTGGACGCCGAGATCGTCGACGACGAGCGCAAGGACGGTGCCGCGTGACGGAGGAGACCCCGGGCTTCGAGGAGAAGCCCGACGTCCCCTCCGGCGCCACCCCCGACGACGCCGCGCCGAAGGCCGCTCCCACTCAGGGGGCGGCCCCGGCCGGGGACTCCAGCGCACAGCTCGCCGGTCTGACGGCACAGCTGGACCAGGTGCGCACCGCGCTCGGCGAGCGCACCGCGGACCTCCAGCGCCTCCAGGCCGAGTACCAGAACTACCGCCGCCGGGTGGAGCGCGACCGGATCACGGTCCGGGAGATCGCCATCGCGAACCTCCTGACCGAACTCCTGCCCGTGCTCGACGACATCGGCCGCGCGCGGGAACACGGCGAACTGGTCGGCGGTTTCAAGTCGGTGGCCGAGTCGCTGGAGACGGTCGCGGCGAAGATGGGCCTGCAGCAGTTCGGCAAGGAGGGCGAGCCCTTCGACCCGACGATCCACGAGGCGCTGATGCACAGCTACGCGCCGGACGTCACCGAGACGACGTGCGTGGCCATCCTGCAGCCCGGGTATCGCATCGGCGAGCGCACCATCCGCCCCGCGCGGGTGGCGGTCGCCGAACCGCAGCCGGGGGCGACCCCGGTGAAGGCCGAGGGGGCCGACGAGGCCCCGGCGGCCGGCGACGAGAAGGACAACGGCCCTGAGGAGGGCTGACGTAATACGTACCGAGTGGGAGGAGGGGCGTCGGGGATGAGCACCAAGGACTTCATCGAGAAGGACTACTACAAGGTCCTCGGCGTCCCCAAGGACGCCACCGAGGCCGAGATCAAGAAGGCGTACCGGAAACTCGCCCGCGAGTTCCACCCGGACGCCAACAAGGGCAACGCCAAGGCCGAGGAGCGCTTCAAGGAGATCTCCGAGGCGAACGACGTCCTCGGCGACCCCAAGAAGCGCAAGGAGTACGACGAGGCCCGCGCGCTCTTCGGCAACGGCGGCTTCCGCCCGGGGCCGGGCGCGGGCGGCGGCAACTTCAACTTCGACCTGGGCGACCTCTTCGGGGGCAACGCCCAGGGCGGAGGCGGGGGCGGCGGCTTCGGCGGCGGCTTCGGCGACGTCCTGGGGGGCCTGTTCAACCGGGGCGGCGGCACCGCCGGCCGTACCCAGCCGCGGCGCGGCCAGGACATCGAGTCCGAGGTCACGCTGAGTTTCACGGAGGCCATCGAGGGCGCCACGGTCCCGCTGCGGATGTCCTCGCAGTCTCCCTGCAAGGCCTGTTCGGGCACCGGCGACAAGAACGGCACCCCGCGGGTGTGCCCGACCTGTGTCGGCACCGGCCAGGTGGCGCGAGGATCCGGAGGCGGCTTCTCGCTCACCGACCCCTGCCCGGACTGCAAGGGCCGCGGCCTGATCGCCGAGCACCCCTGCATGGAGTGCAAGGGCAGCGGGCGCGCCAAGTCGTCGCGGACCATGCAGGTCCGCATCCCCGCCGGGGTCACCGACGGCCAGCGCATCCGTCTGCGCGGCAAGGGCGCGCCGGGCGAGCGCGGCGGTCCGGCGGGCGACCTGTACGTGATGGTCCACGTCGACACCCACCCGGTGTTCGGCCGCAAGGACGACAACCTCACGGTGACCGTCCCGGTGACCTTCACCGAGGCGGCGCTCGGCGGCGAGGTCAGGGTGCCCACCCTGGGCGGCCCGCCGGTCACCCTGAAGCTGCCCCCGGGCACGCCCAACGGCCGCACCATGCGCGCCCGCGGCAAGGGCGCGGTCCGCAAGGACGGCACCCGTGGCGACCTGTTGGTCACCGTCGAGGTGAGTGTTCCGAAGGACCTGTCGGGGAATGCTCGTGACGCGCTGGAGGCGTATCGCGAGGCGACCGCGGGCGAGGACCCGCGGGCCGAGCTGTTCGAGGCCGCGAAGGGAGCATGAAGAGATGGACGGCCGTCGACGCGGTGACAATTTCCGCAACCCGTATGAACTGACCGAGGAGACCCCGGTCTACGTCATCTCGGTGGCGGCCCAGCTCTCCGGCCTGCACCCGCAGACGCTGCGCCAGTACGACCGCCTGGGCCTGGTCTCCCCGGACCGCACGGCCGGGCGGGGCCGCCGCTACTCGGCCCGTGACATCGAACTGCTCCGCCAGGTGCAGGCGCTGTCCCAGGACGAGGGCATCAACCTGGCCGGCATCAAGCGCATCATCGAACTGGAGAACCAGGTCATCGCGCTCCAGCAGCGGGTCGCCGAACTCCAGGCGGCGGTCGACGGCGCGGCGGCCGCGATGCAGCAGCGCGAGGCCGCCGTCCACGCCTCCTACCGCCGCGACCTGGTCCCGTACCAGGAGGTGCAGCAGACCAGCGCGCTGGTGGTGTGGCGGCCGAAGAAGGCGAAGGACTAGCCGCGATCGACGCACGAGGGCCCGGAGGTTCAGCCGAACCTCCGGGCCCTTTCCGTGCCGGTCACGGCTCCAGGATCGCCGACTCCGCGCCGGGCGCCGACTCCGTGCCGTCGGCGTACAGCGCGGTCACCCAGTAGTAGTGGGTGGTGCCGCGGGCGGCCGTGGTGTCGTCGTACGAGAGCTCCGTCGTGGTCGCCAGCTTCTCGTACGCCTGCGTGGCCGGGTTCCAGCGGTAGACCAGGTAGCCCGTCGCCGAGCCGACCGCGTTCCACCCCAGGACGACACCCGAGTCGGTCGCGTCCGCCGTCAGGGTGAGCGGGGAGCCCTCCGGGGTCGCCACCGACGGGGTCAGGTCCAGCTCGTCGACGGCGACCGCGGACACCGGCCCCAGCCAGCTGCTGGAGTTGTTCGCGTTGTCGATCGCGTTCACCCAGTAGCAGGCGTGGTCGCCGTCCGGCAGCCGCACGTCCCGGTAGTGGGAGGTGCCCGCCGGCAGATACGCCCACTCCGAGCCGGAGCAGACCTGCTCCTCGCCCTCCTCGCCGAGGACCGTGCCCCGGTAGACCACGTACCGCTTCAGGTCGGGCTCGGTGTTGTCGTCCCAGTCCAGCTCGACGCCGTACTCCGTGGCCGTCGCGGTCAGGCCGGTCACCTGGGCGGGCGGCTTGTCCGACTCCAGGGTGGTGACGGTGACCGTCTCCGAGGGGAGGGACACGGCGGTCACCTGGTCCTCCGTCGTCACCATGTAGTGGTACGTGGTGCCCTCCTCCGCCGAGTAGTCACCGCAGCTGTACCGCCGTGACCAGTCGGGGGATTCGGTGTAGGTCGTGGTGCACGACACCTGCGTGCTCGAGGTGCTGACGGGCAGGGTCGTCGAGCGGTAGACGTGGAAGGCGTGCTCCCGGCCGTCTCCCGGCTTGACCGTCCAGCTCAGCAGCGCGGCACCGATGTCCGCCGTCGCCGTGAGGTCGCGGGGTGCGGCGGGCGGCCGGTGGACGCTCGTGGGGTCGCTGTACGGCGACAGATGGCCGGAGCCGTCCAGCGCGGCCACCTTGAACTTGTAGGTGGCACTCCGGCTGAGCGTGTCGTCGCTGAAGGAGATCCAGTTGACGTCCGTGACCGTGTCGACGCCGCTCGCATCGGTGCGCACCACCCGGTACTTCACCGCGCCCGGCACCGCCCGCCAGGTCACCGTGGCCGTGGTGTCCGTGACCGACGAGCCGAGGCCGGTCGGCGCGGCCAGCGTGATGCTGGTGACCAGCTGGTCGGCGGTACCGGCGGATTCGTTGCCCGCCTTGTCGTAGGCGCGCACCTCGTAGTAGTAGACGGCACCGGTCGCGGGCGGTGCGTCGGTGTACGAGGTCGCGGTGGTGGTGGTCAGCCGGGTCCAGCTGGTGCCGCCCCGCAGCCGCCGGTAGACCCGGTAGCCCGCGAGGTCCATCTCCTGGTTCTTCGTCCAGCTCAGCTTCGTCGTGTTGGATCCGCCGTCGTAGGACACCAGCGGGTCCATCGGCGTGAGCGGCTTGACCTTGTCGACGGTGGCCGAAGTCCTCGGCGTGTAGGTGAACTTGACCTTGGCGGCGCCGGTCCAGTTGACGTAGTCGACGCGGAGGGTGTGCCTGCCCTTGGGGACGGTGAGGTTGACGGTCTTGCTCACCGTCTTCGTGGTGTTCTTCCACAGGTCGATCTTGCGGGCGCCGTCGACGTAGACCCGGATCCCGTCGAGGCCGGAGGCGGCGAGGGCAAAGGGGCCGCCGGAGCCGAAGTCCCGGGTCACCGTCCACCGCACCCCGAAGTTGTCCTTGGGCAGTCCGGAGGCGGGCGCCCCGCTCCAGCTCTCGCTGATCGCACTGTCGCAGTCGGTCTTCTTCGCCGTGCCCTTGAACGTGGTGTTCGCGAACATCTGGCGCTTGAGGACGGGGGAGGCGCAGCTCGTGGCCGCCGAGGCGGTGGAGGCGGCGACGGCGGTGAGGAGGCCGGCCGTGGTGGCCAGCACCACGGCCGTCGCCTGCAGGGTGTTCTTCATTTCGGGGGGTCAGACTCCGCTCGGCAGGGACACGCTGGCGTCCACGTTGCTGAAGGTCTCCGAGCCGTCGGGAGCGACGACCGAGAGCAGGTAGTACACGGTCGTGCCGTGCGGCACGGTGGTGTCGGTGTAGTGGGTGGCGGTGGGGGCCAGCGGAACGTCCGTCACCCGGACGTAGGTGCCCGTCGCCCGGTCCCAGCGGTACACGTTGATGCCGGCGGCCTCCGTGGCCACCGAGTCGGCGCAGTCGATGTACATGCCGCCCTCGTCGCCGAGGGTCGTGTAGGTGTTCAGGGAGCAGGGGGCGGTGTCCTCGGGGACGGTCGTGGGCCTGAGGTCGAGCTCGGTGGCCGTGACCCGGGAGACGGGACCGTCCCAGTCGGCACCCGTGAAATCGGGGTAGTTGCCGTAGACGTCCTCCGGGATGACGACGTACGTGTGCGACCCGCCGTCGGCCGCCTCCGGGCCGGCCACGAACTCGGAGGTGCCGGCGGGCACCGTGCCCAGGTAGTCGGGCGTGCAGCAGGAGAAGTACTCCCAGACCTCGTACTCCTTCAGGTCCGCCGCCGTGCTGTCGTCCCAGTCCAGCCTGAAGCCGTACTCCAGAGGCTCCGCGGTCAGGTTGGTCACCGGCGGCGGCGCGACCTCGTCCCCGGGGCGGGTGACGGTCATCTCGGCGGAGCCGGTGGACCAGCGGCCCGCGGTGTTCCGCCGGGTCATCACGTAGTGGTACGTGGTGCCCTGGTCGCCGTCGTAGTCGACGCAGGAGCGGACCGTGTTGCCGGCCGCGTCCGTGCTCTTCTTGCGGCTCCGGCAGTCGGTGAGGTTGTCGTAGGAGAGCTCCACCGGGGTGGTCGTCGAGCGGTAGACGTCGTAGTCGGCGGTGTCGCCGCCCGCCGCCTCGGTCCAGGTGAACACCGCGCCGTAGCTCGGCACGGTCGCCGTCACGTCCTGCGGCGGGAGGATGGTGCGGGTGCTGCGCACGACGTCGGAGGAGCGGGCGTTCTTCGCCGCGTCGAGGGCGCTGACCTTGTAGTCGTAGGCGTCGCCGTAGGCCGCCGAGGTGTCCGTGTAGCCGGTGGCCGTGGTGTCGGCGAGCTTGGTGTACGCGGTGTCCGAGGCCTCCTTGCGGAAGACCCGGTAGCTCACCGCGTCCGCGGGGGCCGTCCAGGAGAGGTTGTTGGAGGCCTCCACGGCGGTGGCGGTGAGGACCGGGGCGGCGGGGGCCGTCATGTCCTGCGACACGACGAGCTGGTCTTCGGAGCCCGCCGACCGGTTGCCCGCCTTGTCATAGGCGCGTACCTCGTAGTAGTACGACTGCCCGGTCGGCGGCGTCTCGTCCCAGGCCCGGCGGGCGCCGGCGGTGGCCGAGGCCACCTCGGTCCAGCTGCCGGAGCCCTCCAGCCGCCGGTAGAGCCGGTAACCGGCGAGGTCCATCTCCTTGTTGGCCGCCCAGGTGACGAGGGTGTTCGTCCCCTCCCCGTCGGGCTGGTAGACGGCGGAGACCCCGGCCGGCGTGAGCGGCCTGACCTTGTCGACGGCGGCCGACGTGCGGGGCGTGTAGCTGAACTTGACCTTGCCGGCGCCGGTCCAGTTGACGTAGTCGACGCGGAGGGTGTGCCTGCCGGACGGGACGGTCACGTTGACGGTCTTGCTCACGGTCCTGGTGGTGTTCTTCCACAGGTCGACCTTGCGGGCGCCGTCGACGTAGACCCGGATCCCGTCGAGGCCGGAGGCGGCGAGGGCGAAGGGGCCGCCGGAGCCGAAGTCCCGGGTCACCGTCCACCGCACCCCGAAGTTGTCCTTCGGGAGGCCGGACGCAGGGGCGCCGCTCCAGCTCTCGTCGATCACGGCGTCGCACGCCGTCTTCTTCGGCGTGCCCTTGAACGTGGTGTTCGTGAACAACTGCCGCTTGTAGACGGGGGACGCACAGGTCGTGGCGGCCGAGGCGGTCACGACGGTGCCGCCGAGCAGGGTGCCGGCCGTGGCGAGCACCACGGCGACGGCCGCGGTGCCTCTGGCTGAGTTCATTCGATCCTCTGGTCGTGTGGCCGCGCCGGGGGCGGCTGTCGACGATCACGACTCGCGAGGAAACGACTTGGTTGTACTGATCTTTGCCTCCGCATGAACTCCCTTTGGATGGAGGGTCCGTAAAGAGTGTTTGGAGGGGGTTCCGCTCCGCCTTCACAGAGGCAGCGGAGCGTGGTGTTGCGCACTCGTTAAGTAGTTCCGCTTGACGCCGGGTGTGGCGTACGCGTTGGCTTTTCAGACATCTGGGTCGCAAAGCAGCCCACGTCCGGAACGCACCTGAAGTGAGCCCCCGTATGCGTCGTATAGCCATGTTTGTGGCCGCGTCCACGATGACCCTTTCGCTTGCCGGCTGCGGCGTGCTCAACGCGACAGGATCGTCGACGTCCGCGACCCCGACGAAGGGCAACGACATCACGGTGGGTGTGCTGATGCCGGACAAGATCAACACCCGGTACACCAACTTCGACTACCCGATCATGAAGTCGAAGATCGCCGAGCTCACCAACAAGCAGGGCAAGGTCGACTACCAGAACGCCGCGTCGTCCGCCGACACGCAGACGAAGCAGATGCAGACGATGATCGACGAGAAGGTCGACGTGATCATCCTGGACTCGGTCGACGCGCACGCCATCGCCGGCACGGTGAAGAAGGCCAAGGCCGCGGGCATCCCGGTCATCGCCTACGACCGCCTCGCCGAGGGCCCCATCGACGCCTACGTCTCCTTCGACAACGAGCTGGTGGGCGAGGTCCAGGCCCGTACCCTCCTGGAGGGCCTCGGCAGCAACGTCGACACCTCCGACAAGGTCATCATGATCAACGGATCGCCGACCGACCCCAACGCCAAGCAGTTCAAGACGGGCGCCATGTCCGAGCTGAACGGCAAGGTGACGACCGCGGGCCTCTCCTACGACACCAAGGACTGGAACCCGGACATCGCCGAGCAGGAGGTCACCAAGGCGATCGGCTCGATCGGCAAGGACAACATCGCCGCCGTCTACTCCGCGAACGACGCCATGGCGGGCGGCGTGGTCAAGGCCCTCAAGGCGGCCGGCGTCACCACCATGCCGCCGATCACCGGCCAGGACGCGGACCTCGACGCCATCCAGCGGATCCTCGCCGGCGAGCAGTACATGACGGTCTACAAGCCGTACCCGGACGAGGCCGAGGCCGCCGCCCAGATGGCCGTCTACAAGGTGCAGGGCAAGGACATCCAGTTCGACGCGCTCACCCAGGACACCGTCGACAGCCCGACCAACAAGAACATCCCGTCCCAGCTGGTGCAGGTCAACGCCGTGACCAAGAGCAAGATCAAGGAAACGGTCGTCGCGGACGGCATCTACAAGATCTCGCAGATCTGCACGGCCGCGTACAAGACCGCTTGCGCGGAGGCGGGCCTCAAGTAAGCCTTGCCGACGGCCCCGTTCCCTGCGAGGGGAACGGGGCCGTTGTGTGGGCCGGGCGGGGTGTCGCTTGCCGACGCTGGCCGGGTGAGCGCAGCTGGGTAGCTGGAAGGGCGCGGCTGGGCAGCGTCCCTTCAGGGGCGCGGGGAGCTGCGCGACCAGCCCCCGCGCACCCGCACCCGACCGGCTACGCGACCCTCGTGAACTCCACACTCACCTCCGGAGCCCCACCGGGAACCCCCCGGTAGATCCCCTTGTGCGGCGTGACGTCGTCGTAGTCCCGGCCCCTGCCCACCACCACGTGGTCCTCCCCGGCCCGCACCCGGTTCGTCGGGTCGTAGCCGCACCAGTCGCCGGCCCAGTACTCGATCCACGCGTGGCTCTGCCCGGCCACCGGCCGGTTCAGCTCGGCCTCCCGCTCCGGGTGCAGGTACCCGGAGACGTACCGGGCCGGCAGCCCCAGCCCCCGCAGCAGGGCGATGGTGAGGTGGGTGATGTCCTGGCAGACGCCGGCCCGCTGGGCCCACGCCTCCGCGGGCGAGGTGTTCACGCCGGTCGCGCCCGGCAGGTAGGCCACCCGGTCGGCGACCATCCCGGACACGGCCACCGCGGCCTCGTGCGGCCCCAGCCCCTCCGCGGCGGCCCGCGCCTTCTTCACCAGCTTCTTCGGCACCGACGTACGCCCCGTCGGGTTCACGAACTCCAGCAGCCGTGACCCGGCGGCCCGTTCGGCCAGCTCCGCCCACCCCGGCGCGGCCGGCAGCGGCCCCGGCGCCGAGGTCTCCACGAGACTCGACGCGGTGATCGTCAGATCCTCGTGCGGGTCGATCAGATCGAACCCGGTGACCTGGGTGCCCCAGTAGTCCCAGTACGACCAGACGGCGGTAGCCGGCTGCACGGTGACCCGCGCGTCCAGCGTGGTCTGCCCCGGCAGGGTCAGCGGGGTCATCCGCACCTCGTTGTGCGAGGAGCTCGCGGGCTGCGCGTAGGGGACCCGGGTGGTGTGCCGGATGCGGAGGCGACGAGCCATCTCAGGCTCCTTCCTGGGCCCACTCGACGGGCCCCTGGTACGGGAAGAACCGCTCGGCCACCGCGTCGGCGGATGCCATGCAGGCCTGCTGGAGGTCGCGCAGCAGGCCGGGCAGCTGCTTCTCCAGGGAGGCGGTGTCGAGGTATTCGAGGCGGGTGCGGGCCCGGCCGACGGGGGAGCGGGCGGGGTCCTTGCGGGGCCGGCCGAGCGCCGCCAGGCACTCCTCGGCCGTGGTCAGCGCATGCAGCGCCGAACGCGGGAAGTCCCGGTCCAGGAGCAGGTATTCGGCCACTCTCGGGGTGTCGCCGAACCCGCTGTGCACCCGGGCGTACGCCTCGTCGGCGCCGCTCGCGCTGAGCAGCGTCGGCCAGTCCGGCGCGTGCGCCGCGTCCAGCACGCGCACCGAGAGCAGCCGTACGGTCATGTCCACCCGCTCCAGGCTCCGCCCGAGGACGACGAACCGCCAGCTGTCGTCCCGGCTCATGGTGGAGTCGGCGAGGCCGAAGAAGAGCGCGGCCCGGCTGCGGACCAGCTCCAGGTAGGCGTAGGGGCCGGTGCGGCGGGCCGCGCGGCGCCGGTCGCCGAGCGCGTGCCAGGTGGAGTTGAGGCACTCCCACATCTCGGAGGAGACCGCCTCGCGGGCGCTGCGCGCGTTCAGCCGGGCGGCGCCCAGGGCGCCCTCGATGGAGCACGTGGAGCGGGCGTCGAAGGCGAGCTGGTCCAGGACCTGCTGCATGTCGACCCGTTCCGCACCGGCGTCGACGCCGAGGATCGCATACAGCGAGCGGCAGGCGGCGTCCTCGTCGCGCCAGGGGTCCTCCAGCATCCGGTGCAGGTAGGCGTCGAGGATCCGGCCGGTCGCGTCGGCCCGTTCGACGTACCGCCCGGTCCAGGTCAGCGACTCGGCGATACGGGAGAGGATCACGTCGTTCACTGCTGCTGTGCTCCTTCCGGTACGACGGCACGGGTGCCGTCCGGGCCGAGGCGGCGCGGGGCGACGGCGGGGATCGGGCCCGCGTCGACCGGCTCGGGGCGTTCGGCGGGGCCCTCGGCGAGCACCCAGGTGTCCTTGGAGCCGCCGCCCTGGCTGGAGTTGACGATCAGGTTGCCCTCCTGCAGGGCGACCCGGGTGAGGCCGCCGGGCAGCACCCAGATGTCGTCGCCGTCGTTCACGGCGAACGGCCGCAGGTCAATGTGGCGCGGGGCCATCCGTTCACCCGCGAGGGTGGGGGAGGTGGAGAGGGCGACCGGGCGCTGCGCGATGAAGCCGCGCGGGTCGGCGGCGACGGCTTTGCGAGTGCGTTCCAGGGTGTCCCGGTCGGCCTTGGGGCCGATCACGATGCCCTGGCCGCCGGCCCCGTCGACGGGCTTCACGACCAGTTGGTCGATCTGGTCGAGGACGGCCTCCAACTGGCCCGGTTCATCGGGTCGGTAGGACTCGACATTGGGGAGAACCGGTTCTTCCCCGAGGTAGTAGCGGATCAGGTCCGGGACGTAGGTGTAGAGGAGTTTGTCGTCGGCGATGCCGTTGCCGACGGCGTTCGCGAGTGTGACGTTCCCCGCGATGGCGGCGCTCAGGATGCCGGGGCAGCCGATCACCGAGTCGGGGCGGAAGTGCAGCGGATCGAGGAAGTCGTCGTCGAGGCGCCGGTACACGACGTGCACGGGCACCTCGCCGCGGGTCGTCCGCATCCAGACCCGGTTGCTGCGGCACACCAGGTCGTGCCCCTCGACCAGCTGCACGCCCATCAGCCGGGCGAGCAGGGCGTGTTCGAAGTAGGCCGCGTTGCTGGGCCCGGGGGTGAGGACCACCACCCGGGGATCGCTCGCCGCCCCGCCGGGCGCCGCCGCGCGGAGGGCGGCGAGCAGCCGCTGGGGGTACCCGTCGACGGGCAGGACGTGCTGCTCGGCGAAGAGCGAGGGGAAGATCCGGGTCATCGCCCTGCGGTTCTCGATGACGTACGACACCCCGCTCGGCACCCGCACGTTGTCCTCCAGCACCCGGAAGGCGCCGGCCTCGTCCCGGACCAGGTCGATTCCGGCCACGTGGATGCGTACCCCGCCGGGCGGCTCCACCGCGTGCGCGGCCCGGTGGAAGTGCGGCGAGCCAAGGAGCAGCCGCCAGGGGACCACCTCGTCCTCGAAGGCCCTCGCGTGTCCGTAGGCGTCGGCCAGATAGGCCTCCAGGGCCCGGACCCGCTGGGCCACGCCTCTTCGTATGAGATCCCATTCCAGGGCGTCGAGGATCCTCGGCACCAGGTCCAGCGGCCAGGGCCGTTCCTCGCCCGCGAAGGCGTAGGTCACCCCCCGGTCGGTGAAGGCCCGGGCCATCTGGTCGGCCCGGAACCTCAGTTCACTCGGTTCGATCGGCTGGAGCGCCGCCAGTACCGGCTCATAGGCGGTCCTGACCTCACCCGGCCGTACAAACATCTCGTCCCACGCGTCGGCCAACGCGTATGCGTCAAATATGTCCGCCATGAAGGGACGTTAAAGCGGGCACGTAACGCGGCGATCACTGGCGGATTTCGGGGATCCGCCGGTCCGCCGCGTCACGCGCCCGCGAGCGGCCCTCCCTGCAACGCACCTCCCCGTTGGCGCGTTGCACGGGACCCCGGCCCGATCGGGGGAGGATGGACCGGGGCCCCGCCGGGTGTACGGCGACACCCGTGGGAAGCGGCTCCCACCCTGCCCCGCACGTCCCCCTGCCACCACCGTCATCTTGTTGCAACGCGGCGTGCGGAGGCGGTGCGATATCCGGCCGTATCCGGGTATTACGACGCCCGGGCCCCGGGAAGCCGTGTTGCGGACCCGGTCCGGACCGCTCATAGTTGCGCTGCGGAAGAGGCAGCAAACCGGGGGTGGAATGGGCGATGGCCGGGCACGGGACGGAGGAGCATCCACACGGTGCCGACCGGCTGTGCACCGCCGGGGACCGCGTGTACTCCCGGGCCGTGCGCCGGGGCCGGGTGCCGCGCACGGACGCCGACGCGGTGCCCTGTCTGCTCGAACTGGCGCTGCTGCACCCCGACCCCGATGACATGGACTGGCTGGTCCCGACCGCCCCGCAGGAGGTCATGACCCGGCTGCTGCGCGGGGTGTACGACGAGGTGACGGACAGCCAGCGGCGGATGGGCTCGGCGGTCGCGGCGTTCGAGTGGTACGCCGGTCTGGGACGGCACCTGCAGGCCGTGTCGGCGTCCGCGGAGGGCACGGCGGCCATCCGGGTGCTCGACGGGCTGTCCCGGATCCAGGCGGCCATGGACGAGGCGACGGAGGCCTGCACCCAGGAGGTGCTGACCGTGCAGCCGGGCGGCATCCGGCGCGAGTCGGAGCTGACCGAGGGGCTGCACCGGGCCGTCGCCCTGCGCGGCCGGGGCGTGCGGATGCGCGACCTCTACACGCATGTCGCCCGGCACGGCCAGGGCCTGCTCAACTACCTGGAGCTGATGGGCGACGCGGTCGAGGCCCGCTCGCTCGACGAGGTCATCGACCGCCTCATCCTCTTCGACCGCACGGTGGCGTTCATCCCCGCGAACGCGGACCGCACGATGGCCCTGGAGCTGCGCCACCCCGCCCTCGTCGAGTACCTCCTCACGGTCTTCGAACGACTCTGGCGGCTGGCGATCCCGCTCACCGCCCCGCTTCCCGACACCGGCATCGAGGGCATCTCGCACCGGGAGCAGTCCATCGCGGCGCTCCTCGCCGAGGGCCACCAGGACGCGGTGATCGCGGAACGCCTCGGCATCAGCGTCCGCACCTGCCGGGCCCACATCGCCCGCCTCTCGGAGACCCTGGGTGCGGCCAGCCGCACCCAACTGGGCGTGCGGATAGCGCAGGTGGGCCTGGACCGGCCGCCGGGGGGCACGAGCACGGCACCGGCCGCGGTCAGCCTTCCTGACCAAGGATCCCGGAGCGTCCGATGAGGTAGCCGAGCTGGGCGCGGCTCTCGCTGCCGAGGGTGGTGGCGAGTCTGGCGATGTGGACGCGGGCGGTGCGGATGTTCATGCCGAGGCGCTCCGCGATGACGGCGTCCGTGTGGCCCTCGACCAGGAGGGCGGCGATGGCCTGCTGGCGGGGGGTGACGCCGTTGACGGTGGGGCGGTGTTCGGGCTTGGGGAACATCGGGGTGGCCAGGTGCCAGAGGCGGTCGAAGGCGGTGGCGATGTAGGAGGTCAGCGCCGGATGACGGACTTCCAGAGCCAGGGCGCCCTCGGAGCCGGCGGGCACGAAGGCGACCTCCCGGTCGATCACGATGAGCCGGTCGGGCACCTCGTCGAGACCGCGGCCGACGTTGTCGCCCTGCAGGGTCTCGGCGTACGTGAAAATCACCGGCACATGACGCAGGGTCTGCTGGTAGATCGTGCGGATACGGCCGCCGCGGTCGAGGAACGCCTGGTCGCGTTCCAGTCCGACGGGGGCGGCCCGGGCGCCGCGTTCGCTCACCCATCCGGCGTGTGGCTGGATGCAGAGCAGTTCGTGCCGGCCCTCGGCCACGGCCTCGGTGATCGCCTGGTTGATCCGCTGGGTGCCGCTGAGCATCCGCAGTGCCGGGGACTCCGCCGCCGGGACACGGTTCCCGGTGTGCATCAGCGGTTCGAAGAACTCCGTCAGCCGTTCTTCGATCCGCCACTCCTCGGCGATGCGGGCGCGCGTGCCGCGAAGGAGCCGGTTCAGGGCGGTGCCCGGGGTGGACGGTTCCAGTCGGCTCGGATCGTCGACGACCGGGTGGAGCAGGCCGAGGTCGACGAGACAGGGGGCCGCCGTGGCGTCCCCGGCGGAGACCCGCCCCTCGCTCAGGGCGCGCTCGTACAGTGCCACCCCGGCGTTGCACAGGTCATCGGCGCCGTGCCCGGCGTGCGGGGCGGCGGTCAACGGGCGCCGCCCTCCTCCGGGAGCGTCTGGTCCAGGATCCCGGACTGGGCGATCAGGTAGCCGAGCTGTGCGCGGCTGCCGCTGCCGAGCACCTGGGCGAGCTTGGCGATGTGGGCGCGGCAGGTGCGGACGTTCATGCCCAGCCGGCGCGCGATGGCCTCGTCGACATGGCCCTCGACGAGCAGCTTCGCGATCGAGTGCTGGATGTCGGTGATGCCGTCGGGAGCGGTCTCGTAGGGGGCGCCGGCGTTCAGGGGGACCGCGCGGCTCCAGATGAACTCGAAGACCTTGAGCAGGTAGCCGACGAGTGCGGGGTGGCGCAGCTCCAGGGCCACCTTCTGGTCGTCGCGGGCGGGAATGAAGGCGACGGTCTCGTCACAGATGATCAGGCGTTCCACGAGTTCGTCGATGGTGCGGTACTCCACCTTGCCGTTGGCGAGCTGCCCTACGTAGGCCAACTGCGTCAGGTTGTAGCGCACCGTGTGCTGGTACAGCGTTCTGATGCGCACGCCGCGGTCCACGAGAGCCTTGTCACGGTCCAGCCCCTGCAAGATGGTGCGCTCCGTGAAGTGGTTGCTCGGCTGGACCGTGACCACCTCGCTCCGGCACTGTGATGTGGCCATGTCGAGCGCCTCGTTGATCCGGTCGCTGCCTTCCAGTACGGAGATCGAGTCCGTCGCGGCTCCCGTCTTGCCGCTCAGCGCCATGAAGGGTTCGAAGAGGTCGGTCAGCTCGATCGACCAGCGTCTGCGCTCGGCGATCTCGCGTTCTATGGGATTCAGCCGCTGGGCCAGGACCAGAGCCGGTGGTACGGGTCGCAGCCAGCCCGGGTCGTCCGGGTCCGGCTGCAGAAGGGCGAATTCCATGAGGCAGGGGGCCGATTCGACCTCCGAGCGGGCGATGCGCCCGGCCCGCAGAGCGCTTGCATAAAGTCGGCCGCCCTCGTCACACATTTCGGTCACCGCATGAGGATGTGACACCTTCGCCCGATTCGTCACCAAATCTCCACCCCCCAGGGTCCTGAACGTGCAGGAACATGATGCACCGTTCGTGTGGCCATGACGTGCCTGTATGAGCCATCGTCGTATCCGACGGGGGAATGAGGGGATCAGCGAGTGAGAGCGAAGCGGCCCATGAGTAAGCGAGTGCTTCGCCCGGCGCTTGTCGCCATCACGTCCGTCGTCGTGGCCCTTGGGGTTCTGAGTGGCCTCTCAGGCGTGAAGAGCGATGTCCGGGCGGATACGAAGTGGCCGGCGGTGGCCGTGTCCACCGTGGCAGTGGAAACGGCAGAAGACGGTTCCGGGAGCTGAGATGACCACCCCACCAGACGATCGGTCCTTCCGGCGCGAGATGGCCACGGCCTACCGCTCCGGCTGGCACTTCATCGACCTGGTCACCGCCATCCCCCACAGCGGTGACTCGTTGATGGTGACCGTCTTCGGTGAGCCGGTGGTCGTCACGCGGGACGAGGACGAGGACGTACGGGCGTACCGGTGCCTGCGCAAGCCCCGGGGTGCGCCGCAGCCCGTGCGGTGTGCGATCCGGTACGGAATGATCTTTGTGAACCTGGACCAACGGGACCACCGGCTGGCTGAGCCGGACGTCCCGGACGTGCGGACCATCTCGGCCACCCCCCGCAGTGCCTGACGCGATTCCCCCGTCGTAAAAGATCGCTCAGGTGCTTCCCCCCGCAGCGGCGTCACCGTGACCTGAACACGGTGACGCCGCTGCAGTTTCGGGGGGACATTTCATGGTATCGACTGGTTTCGGCCATACCCCATGGTGGCCGAAACCAGCCGCCAGAACGGGTCGACCGCCCCGGCCCCGCACCCGCCCTCACCCGCGCCCCGCACGCCCGTTCGTCACCCCCGCCCCAGTGCCCGCTCCACCGTGATCTCGATCACCACCCGGGACGGGTTCTCCCCGGGTGTCCTCCCGTACCGCTCGGCGTACCGCCGCTCCGCCTCCGCGACCCTCCCCGGCTCGGTCCGGACGTGCGCCCGCCCCTCCAGCGTCGCCCACCGTCGCCCCGCCACCTGACACACCGCCACCCGTGCCCCGTCCGGGCCCGCGGCCAGCACGTGGGACACCTTCGCGCTCGCCTTGTTCGTGATCACCCGGGCCAGTCCCGCCTCCGGGTCGTAGGTCACCCCCACGGGGACGACGTGCGGGCTGCCGTCGGGGCGCGGGGTCGTGAGGGTGCACAGGTGGTGCTCCCGCCAGAAACGCAGATACGCCTCGCCCGGCGCGGCGGGATTCACGCGGTATGTACTCATGGCCCGGAAGGTAGTCCCCGGAAGGGCTCCCGCTCACACCTTGAGTGGAATAGACTCAACTTTGTGTACGTTGGCTGAGTCAGCCGTACGACGCCGAGGAGGAGAACGCGAACGTGGACGCCGAGCTGACCAACAGGAGCCGGGACGCGATCAACGCGGCCAGCAGCCGGGCCGTGACCGAGGGGCACGCGGATCTGACCCCCGCCCACCTGCTGCTGGCTCTGCTGGCCGGGCAGGACAACGAGAACATCACCGACCTGCTCGCGGCGGCCGACGCCGACCAGGCCGCCGTACGCCAGGGCGCCGAGCGCGTGCTGGCCGCACTGCCCAGCGTGACCGGTTCCACGGTCGCGCCCCCACAGCCCAACCGCGAGCTGCTCGCGGTCCTCGCCGACGCCGACGAACGCGCCAAGGAACTCGGCGACGACTACCTCTCCACCGAGCACCTGCTGATCGGCATCGCCGCCAAGGGCGGCGCGGCCGGCGAGGTCCTCGACCGGCAGGGGGCCACCGCGAAGAAGCTGGTGGAGGCCTTCCGGAAGGCGCGCGGCGGGCGCCGGGTGACCACCGCCGACCCGGAGGGCCAGTACAAGGCGCTGGAGAAGTTCGGCACCGACTTCACGGCGGCCGCCCGGGACGGCAAGCTCGACCCGGTCATCGGACGCGACCAGGAGATCCGCCGGGTCGTGCAGGTGCTCTCCCGCCGTACGAAGAACAACCCCGTCCTCATCGGCGAGCCCGGCGTCGGCAAGACCGCCGTGGTCGAGGGACTGGCCCAGCGGATCGTGAAGGGCGACGTCCCCGAGTCGCTGAAGGACAAGCGGCTGGTCTCGCTGGACCTGGGCGCCATGGTCGCCGGGGCCAAGTACCGCGGCGAGTTCGAGGAGCGGCTGAAGACCGTCCTCGCCGAGATCAAGGACTCCGACGGGCAGATCATCACCTTCATCGACGAGCTGCACACGGTCGTCGGGGCGGGCGCGGGCGGCGACTCCGCCATGGACGCCGGCAACATGCTGAAGCCGATGCTGGCCCGCGGCGAGCTGCGCATGGTCGGCGCGACCACCCTGGACGAGTACCGGGAGCGGATCGAGAAGGACCCGGCGCTGGAGCGCCGCTTCCAGCAGGTGCTGGTGGCGGAGCCGACCGTCGAGGACACCATCGCCATCCTCCGCGGCCTGAAGGGCCGTTACGAGGCCCACCACAAGGTCCAGATCGCCGACAGCGCGCTGGTGGCCGCCGCGACCCTCTCCGACCGCTACATCACCTCCCGCTTCCTCCCCGACAAGGCCATCGACCTCGTCGACGAGGCCGCCTCCCGGCTCCGCATGGAGATCGACTCGTCCCCCGTCGAGATCGACGAACTCCAGCGCTCCGTCGACCGGTTGAAGATGGAGGAGCTGGCGCTGGAGAAGGAGACCGACCCGGCCTCCCGGGAGCGCCTGGAGAAGCTGCGCCGCGACCTCGCCGACAAGGAGGAGGACCTGCGCGGCCTCAACGCCCGCTGGGAGCGCGAGAAGCAGTCCCTGAACCGGGTCGGCG
Organism: Streptomyces sp. NPDC047061; assembly: GCF_040643955.1. NCBI lineage: Bacteria > Bacillati > Actinomycetota > Actinomycetes > Kitasatosporales > Streptomycetaceae > Streptomyces > Streptomyces sp. NPDC047061. The sequence continues at coordinate 335,739 of NZ_JBEYVI010000005.1, read as the reverse complement.
AGCTGAAGGAGAAGCTCGACGCCCTGCGCGGCACCGCCGAACGCGCCCAGCGTGACGGCGACTTCGACACCGCCTCCAAGCTGCTGTACGGCGAGATCCCGCAGCTGGAGAAGGAGTTGGAGGCCGCGTCCGAGGCCGAGGAGGAGACGGCCAGGGACACCATGGTCAAGGACGAGGTCGGCTCCGACGACATCGCCGACGTGGTGGCCGCCTGGACCGGGATCCCGGCCGGGCGCCTGCTGGAGGGCGAGACCCAGAAACTGCTCCGCATGGAGGACGAGCTGGGCCGCCGCCTGATCGGCCAGACCGAGGCCGTACGGGCCGTCTCCGACGCCGTCCGCCGCTCCCGCGCGGGCATCGCGGACCCGGACCGCCCCACCGGCTCCTTCCTCTTCCTCGGCCCGACCGGCGTCGGCAAGACCGAACTCGCCAAGGCGCTCGCCGACTTCCTCTTCGACGACGAGCGGGCGATGGTCCGCATCGACATGTCGGAGTACAGCGAGAAGCACAGCGTGGCCCGGCTGGTCGGCGCCCCGCCCGGCTACGTCGGCTACGAGGAGGGCGGCCAGCTGACCGAGGCGGTCCGCCGCCGCCCGTACACCGTGGTCCTCCTCGACGAGGTGGAGAAGGCCCACCCCGAGGTCTTCGACATCCTGCTCCAGGTGCTGGACGACGGCCGCCTCACCGACGGCCAGGGCCGCACGGTCGACTTCCGCAACACCATCCTGGTGCTGACGTCGAACCTGGGCAGCCAGTACCTGGTGGACCCGGTCCTCGGCGAGGAGGAGAAGAAGCGGCAGGTCCTGGAGACGGTCCGGCAGTCCTTCAAGCCGGAGTTCCTGAACCGGCTGGACGACCTGGTGGTCTTCTCCGCCCTGGCCAAGGACGAACTGGCCCGGATTGCCCGGCTCCAGATCGACCGGCTCGCCAAGCGCCTCGCCGACCGCAGGCTCGCCCTGGAGATCACTCCGGAGGCGCTGGCCTGGCTGGCCGAGGAGGGCAACGACCCGGCGTACGGCGCCCGTCCGCTGCGCCGCCTGGTCCAGACCGCCATCGGCGACCGGCTGGCCAGGGAGATCCTGTCCGGCGAGGTCAAGGACGGCGACACGATCCGGGTGGACACCTTCGGCGACGGCCTGATCGTGGGCCCGACGACGACCGAGGAGAAGCCGGCGAAGACGCTCTGACGTCCTCCCTTACACCTCCCCGCGCCCCGAAGGGGCGCGGGGAGGTGTTGCATGTGCGGCTGCCGCCGCGTAGGCGCGACCAGCCACGACGCCGCAGCCGCCCGAAGACCCGGATGCGGCACTCCCCGCGGAGCACCTGGCGGGCGATCTCCCCCCGCCCAGGACCCCCTCGCCCTGCGCGCCCACCTGGCCGGACTGCTGCCCGGCTACATGCTCCCGCGCGGATTCACGCACCTCGACGCGTTCCCCCTGAACGCCAACCGGAAGATCGACCGGCGGGCGGTCGCCAGGATCCTGTCAGCCCACGGCTGAAGGAGGGGCCGGGGTTGCGGCCCCCCTCCCCGCATGAGGGAGGATGGCGGGGTCCAGACGAAGGGAAAATCACGGTGACCATCGACCCGTCCTCGATTCCGAACTTCGGGGGCCAGCCCGAGCCGCAGCCCCAAGGACCGGCGGGCCCCGTCGTCCCGGATCAGGATCTTGTGAAGCAGCTCCTCGACCAGATGGAGCTCAAGTACGTCGTCGACGACGAGGGCGACCTCGCGGCGCCGTGGGAGCAGTTCCGTACGTACTTCATGTTCCGCGGCGAGGACGAGCAGGCCGTCTTCTCGGTGCGGACGTTCTACGACCGCCCCCACAAGATCGACGAGAAGCCGCAGCTGCTCGAGTCGATCGACGACTGGAACCGGCGGACCCTGTGGCCCAAGGTCTACACCCACACCCACGACGACGGCACCGTCCGTCTCATCGGTGAGGCCCAGATGCTGATCGGCACGGGCGTCGACATCAACCACTTCGTCTCGTCCACGGTCAGCTGGGTGCGGGCCGCGCTCGAGTTCGACAAGTGGCTGGTCGAGCAGCTCGGCCTGGAGGAGGCCGTCAACGAGGCGGAGAAGCCCGAGGACGACGAGTAGTCCGACCTCCTCCCGCTTCCTGCCTACAGCGGTGTGTGCGCGTACACGACGAGGTACGTGCCGTAGCCGAACGAGAGCCCGGCCAGGGCCGTGACCACCACCGTCGCGTGCCAGGGCCGGGCTCTCGCCGTGCGGACCAGCGCCCGGGCCGGCGGGAGCAGCAGCGGGAACGCCGGCAGCAGGAAGCGCGGCTTCGACTCGAAGAAGCCCGAGCCGCCGAGCACGATCAGCAGGAGCACGGCGGTGTAGGCGAGCAGCGGCAGCGGGGCACGGTCGAGGGCCAGGAGGGCGAACAGCACGACCGCCGTGGCCACGATCATCAGGGCCATCGGGAAGACGAACCGGTCGCCGCGCAGCAGCAGCGTACGGGCGAAGGCCAGCGAGCCCCGGCCGAAGTCGAAGCGCGAGCCCCACAGTCGTTGTACGTCGAAGTAGCCGCCCAGCCGGTTCCCGCTGCGCCGCCCCACCCACAGGACGTACGCCGTCCAGCCGAGCGGGGCGAGCGCCGCGCCCGTCCACAGCCTGTGGGTAACCCGGCCGCGGGCGCGGCGCAGCTCGCACGCGGCGGCGACCAGCACGGCCACCGCGACCGCGAAACCGTTCGGGCGGGACAGCCCCGCCAGGGCGGCCAGGGCACCCGCCCACACCCAGTTCCCGGCCAGCACCGCGTACAGCGACCAGGCGGCGAAGGCGGTCAGAACGGGTTCCGTGTACGCCATGGACAGCACCACGGAGTGCGGAAGCAGCCCCCAGAGCAGCACCAGGACGGTGCCCACCGCACGGCCGTGCAGCCGGGCGCCCACCGCGTAGATCCCGCCCGCGGCGACGGCGGCGGCCGTCCAGGACACCAGCAGCCCCGCACCCGCCCCGCTGAGCGGGGTGGCGGCCGTCAGGATCCGGACCAGGCCCGGGTAGAGCGGGAAGAACGCCAGATCGCTGTGGACGACGCCGGGCCCGAAGTACAGGGTGCGGCCGTAGCCGTGCGCCGCGATCCCCAGGTACCACGCGGCGTCCCACGACCGGCCGAGCAACGTCAGCGGATGCCGGCCGCCCGCCCAGGCGGCCAGCGCCAGCACGGTCATCCCGGTGAGCCGGGCCACCGCGAACAGCCCCACGGCGACCCCGCCGACAGCGACGAGGGACAACCGGGCACCGGGCCGCTGAGCGACGGGCGGGGCGAGGGCGGCGGCGGTGGTACTGGCGTGGCTCACATTCGCACAGTGCCGGTGGATCGGGCCGGGTGCGAGAAATATGCACCCGATGGAGTAGACGCCCCGAACCACAGCGCTCCTTCAGGGGCGATCAGCGGCGGGGCGGGAGCCGCTGCCGCCGTCAGTTCGCCGTCTCTCCCGTCGGCCCCCGGACCGGGCTCACCGAGAAGGCCGTCTCCCCTGCCACGGCCACGATCGCGTCGTACACCAGCAGCACGCTCGGGATCGTGTTCTGCGCCGAGGTGCCCGGGTCGTCCAGCTTGGGCGTGGTCCAGCGGACGGCCCCGGTGTCCTGGTCGAGGGCGGCGAGGCGGCCGTAGCGGTTGGCGAAGTAGACGGTGTCGTACGTCGTCGAGCGCACCGGAGCCGACAGGTTCTCGATCTGCGTGTCCCGCTGCCACAGCCGGGTGCCGCCCGCGGCATCGACCGCGGTGACCGTCCCGTCGGGGCGGACGAAGTACACGGTGCCGTCGATCACGGTGGGCGTGCCGCGCGGGTCGCCTTTCAGGAAGATCCTGGTGGCGGTGCCGGTGTTCGGGTTCACCCGCAGCAGAGCGGTGTACGACTCGTCCCCGCCGTCGCCCGACTGGTACCCGCTGGTGTCCTTCGGCAGCGCGAACAGCGGCCCCCCGGCGAGGGTGCCGAGCGGCGTCGCGCTCGTCGGCAGCGGGGCGAGTTCGTCCGCCGTGCCGCCGGCCGGGTCGAGGCGCAGCAGGCCGGCCGAGCCCTGGGTGGGGTCGTTCGCGTCGGCGCAGAGACCGTAGGGAGCGTCGCCCAGGACCACCGGGGCACAGAGGCTGCCTGCCGACGACCTGGCCGGGGCGCGCCACAGGTCCTTGCCCGTGGTGGCGTCGAGGGCGACGAACTCCTTCGCGGTGTCCGACATCGCCAGGACGCCGCCGTCGAACAGGGCGACGCGGGCCGTCGCGCTGACCTCGCGGGTCCAGACGCGTTTGCCGGTGTCGGCGTCGAGGGCGATCACCCGCTGGTCCGCGTACACCTCGTCCGGTTGCTCGTAGGTGTACACGATCCCGTCCCGCACGCCCAGGGGTCGCTCGGCCGCCTGGGAACTGTTCCCGTACCGCCACGCGACGCGACCCGAGGCGGCGTCCAGACGGGCCACCGTGAAGCCGGTGCCCGCGCAGTACAGGGCGGATCCGGCGGACACACAACCGGCGTCCACATCGTCCACATTGATGCTCGACGAGTCGTCCCGCACGGCTCGGGTGAGACGCGTCTGCCAGGGTCGCCAGCCGGTGGGAAGTGCCGGGGCCGGGGACGCCGAGGCGCTCGCGCCGGGACGGGCATCGTCGGACCGCGCGCTCGACTCGAGGTGGTACACCGACGCGGACACCCCGGTGACGGCCAGGACCGCGCCGAGGACGACCAGCCGACGCGTCCGGCGTCCGCGACCGGCTTGCCCGGCGGCGGTGGTGTCGCCGGCGCCCCGGGAGCGCCTCCGGTGTCCCGGCACGGTCGGCGGGCCGCCCACCGCCACGGTGTCGGCCGTGTCCGGCAGGGACCTGAACAGCCGCTGCAGTTCGTCCAGCCGAGGCCTGTCGGCCGGGTCCTTGGCCAGGCAGCGCTCGACGATGCCCAGCAGCGGCTCCGGTACGCCGTCCAAGGAGGGCTGTTCGTGCACCACCTGATAGCCCGTCATGTACGGACTGCCGCCTTCGAAGGGACGGTTTCCGGTGGCGGCGTACACGAGGAGCGAGCCGAGCGAGAAGACGTCCGAGGCGGCGGTGACGTCCTTGGGCGAGGCGAACTGCTCCGGGGACATGAAGGGAGGGGTGCCGATGAGGCGTCCGGTCACGGTGAGGGCCTCGTTGTCGGCCGCCCGTGAGATGCCGAAGTCGATGACGCGCGGGCCGTCGTCGGCCATCAGCACGTTGCTCGGCTTCAGGTCCCGGTGCACGACACCGGCCTGGTGGATGTCCCGCAGCGCCTCCACCAACCCCAGGGCCAGCGTGCGCAGTCCGGGTCCGCCGAGTGCGCCCTGCTCGGCGACGAGGTCGTCGAGGGTACGGCCCGGCACGTACAGCGTCGCCATCCACGGCAGTTCGGCGTCCGGGTCGGCGTCCACGACGGGGGCGGTGAACGCTCCGCTGACTCGCCGTGCCGCCGCGATCTCCTGGCGGAAACGGGTGCGGAACTCCTCGTCCTGCGCGTATTGGGCGTGGACGACCTTGACGGCGACGTGGCGTCCGGAGGCGGAGCGGCCGAGGTAGACGACTCCCATGCCGCCGCTGCCGAGCCGGTCGACGAGCAGGTAGCCGCCTATCGCCCCGATGGACCCCGACTCCTCGGTGCTCAGCGGCATCGCGGGTCAACCTTTCCCAGTCCCACACGTCACGGAATCGTTCAGCGGCAACAGACTAGTCCGCGTCCGGGGGTACCCCCTGGCGCTGCCGGGCCGGCCGGAGGCTGGTGCGTGGCTCACGTGACTCCTCCGGCGGGGGCGTGGTTCCACGGAACAGCGTCGAACCGTGCGGCTGTCACGCGGCCAGCGACTTGAGCCGGGAGGCCGCCTCCTTCAAGACCTCCGCACGCTTGCAGAACGCGAACCGCACGAACGGCGCCCCCGCCTCCCGGTGGTCGTAGAACACCGCGTTCGGGATGGCGACGACCCCCGCCCGCTCCGGCAGGGAACGGCAGAAGGCGAAGCCGTCGCTCTCGCCGAGCGGGCGGATGTCGGTGGTGATGAAGTACGTGCCGGCGGTGTCGTAGACCGTGAAACCCGCATCCTTCAGGCCCGCCGCGAGGATGTCCCGCTTGGTCTGCATGTCCTGGCGGAACGCCTCGAAGTAGGCGTCGGGGAGGGCGAGGGCCTCCGCGACCGCGTACTGGAAGGGGCCGGCCGAGACATACGTCAGGAACTGCTTGGCCGAGCGCACGGCGGAGACGAGGGCGGGCGTCGACGTCACCCAGCCGACCTTCCAGCCGGTGAAGGAGAAGGTCTTGCCGGCCGAGCCGATGGTGACCGTGCGCTCGCGCATGCCGGGGAGGGTGGCGAGGGGGATGTGCTCGGCACCGTCGAACACCAGGTGCTCGTACACCTCGTCGGTCACGACCAGCAGGTCCCGCTCCACCGCCAGTTCCGCGACCGCGGTCAGCTCCGCCCGGGTGAGGACCGTGCCGGTCGGGTTGTGCGGGGTGTTGACCAGGAGGAGGCGGGTGCGCGGGGTGACCGCCGCCCGCAGCTCGTCGAGGTCGAGGCGGAAGGCGCCGGCGTCGGCGTCGGGACGCAGGGTCACCGGGACCCTGGTGCCGCCGGCCATCGCGATGCTGGCCGCGTAGGAGTCGTAGTACGGCTCCAGGGCGACCACCTCGTCACCGGGTTCGAGGAGGCCGAGCAGGGCGGCCGCGATGGCCTCGGTGGCGCCCGCCGTGACCAGGACCTCGGCGTCCGGGTCGTACGACAGCCCGTACCGGCGCTGCTGGTGTGCCGCGATCGCGATGCGCAGCTCGGGGACGCCCGGCCCCGGCGGGTACTGGTTGCCGCGCCCCTCGCGCAGCGCGCGCACGGCGGCCTCCCTGACCTCCTCGGGACCGTCGGTGTCCGGGAAGCCCTGCCCCAGGTTGATGGAGCCCGTGCGGAGGGCGAGGGCGGACATCTCGGCGAAGATCGTGGTCCCGAACTCGGCGAGCCGGCGGTTGAGGAGGGGGCGTTCGCTGGAGGTCATGCCGGCCATCCTGCGCCCAAGCTCTGGAGTTCCTCAACTCAGCTTTGGCCGCCGCGCCGGGCGGGCATCCCCAGGCCACGCCGCGTTCTCGCGGCGGCCGGGGCGCCCACGGGGGGTCGCCCTCGGGGGAACGGAAAGAAGGTGACGCCATGGGCACCGTCTTCATCGTGGTGGTGGCCGCGGTCATCTGCTTCGCGGTCGTCGCGTCGGCGGTCCGCAGGGGCGGCCGACGCAAGGGGGCGTACCGCAGGGGAGGGTCCTCCTCGTCCTCCTCGTCGTACGACAGCTCCGGCAGCTGGTGGGCCGGGGACTCGGGGTCGTCGTCCTCGCACGGCGGTCATCACGGCGGCGGTCACTCGTGCGGCGGCGGCCACTCCTCCTGCGGAGGCGGCTCGTCGTGCGGCGGGGGCGGCTGCGGAGGGGGCAACTGAGCCGCCCCGCGGGCGGCCGGAGACCGGGGCGTCCGGGCGGAGAGCAGGGGAGCTCTCGCCGGGCGCTCCGGCGTGCGCCGGAAGCAGTGGGGCGCACATCATGGTTGAACAGTTGAGCTGTGGAGCCCTCTGAGGGATGGAAATCCCACGAAGTTGGGTAAAAACGCTGTGGCAGCACCACAGTGCATGATTCCCTCTAAATCACCAAAGCAGCGCCTCGGACGTCCTGACGACACCCTCCCCCGGCTGGGCCGGCCGGGCCGATCTCCCGGTGTCGACCGAGGTGCGCCGAACCACACTCCCCGTCTTTTGCGTGTTAGCGGAGCCGATCCATGCTCACGACCCTGAACACCTCCTACACCGATACGCGCGCGGCCGACCTCGCCTGGGCCCTGGGACGCGAGCCGCTGCCCGCCCTGGCCACCCTCGACCTGGAACTGACGGGGGCGAAGCTGCAGTTGAGACTGCTCGGCGCGTCCCACCAGGTGCTCCTGGAGGAGGAGTGCGGCGGCTGTTCGGAGACGGTGGCGTGCATCCCGGGGTCCAGCACCCCCCTGCCGCTCGGGGTCGCCAAGCGCATCGGCGACTGGGAGTACGAGTTCGCGGCCCGCGTCGAGGTGCTGTCGCCGGGCTCCTTCGCGGGCCGCGCCCAGGAACTGCTGGCCCTCGTCTCGGAGCATCCGCACGGTCTCGCCGGGGTCTTTCCGGGCAGCCCGCACGCCTTCACGGCGATGCTCGCCCAGCGCCACGAGGGTCAGGTGCACTGGCGCACCTGGCACGCGTACCCGCAGGACGGCCAGCTGGTGGCGACCCGGACCCGGGTCGGCGTACGGGTTCCGGTGCCCCAACCCGTGGCCGGATGACATAAACCAATAGTGCGTCAAAGGCCCCGGAGTTCCACACGTGTGGGTGACGAAGCGTACCGAGCGAGTGACGTAACGTCGCAGAGTGATCGATCCGCACGCACCCGCCCCGCCCGGCACACCGGCGCCCTGGGGTGCCCCCGCGCCGCTGCCCGTGCGGCCGGGGACGGGCCGCTTCCTGGTCCTGGCGTGTGTGTTCGTCTGCGCGGCCTGCGGACTGGTGTACGAACTCGAACTGGTCGCTCTCGCCTCCTACCTGATCGGCGACTCGGTCACCCAGGCCTCCGTCGTGCTGTCCGTGATGGTCTTCGCGATGGGCGTCGGCTCACTCGCCGCGAAACGGCTGCGCTGGCACGCGGCGGCCGGATTCGCCGCCGTGGAGGCCGCGCTGGCGCTGGTCGGCGGCTGCAGTGCCATGGCCCTGTACGCCGTCTTCGCCTGGACCGGCGGCTGGGGCGGCCTGTGGTCCGCCGGCCCGCGCTGCCTCCTGGTCGCCTTCTCCCTCGCCATCGGCCTCCTCATCGGCGCCGAGGTGCCCCTGCTGATGGAGCTCATCCAGCGCATCCGCCGCCAGGACGCGGGCGGCGCCGTGGCCGACCTGTTCGCGGCGGACTACGTCGGCGCCCTCGTCGGCGGCCTGGCCTTCCCGTTCCTGCTGCTGCCCTTCCTCGGCCAGCTGACGGGCACCCTGCTCACCGGCACCGTCAACGTCGTCGCCGGGGGCGCCCTGGTCCTCGGCCTGTTCCGCCGCGACCTGTCCCGCCGGGCCCGCTGGACCCTGCTCGTCGCGGGCGTCACCGTCCTCGGCCTCCTCGCCTCCGCCGCCGTCCTCGTGGGCGACTTCGAACGGGCCGCACGGCACGCCGTCTACGGCGCCGACGTCCGGGTCGCCCTTCAGACGGACGTCCAGGAGATCGTCCTCACCGGCGGCACCCACGGCCGCCCCCTCGACCTCTTCCTGGACGGCCGGCTGCGGGTCGGCGGCCACGACGAACGCCGGTACCACGAAGCCCTCGTCCACCCCGCGATGACCGGCCCGCACGCGCGCGTCCTGATCCTCGGCGGCGGCGACGGCATGGCCACGCGCGAGGTGCTGCGCCACCGCGGCGTCGACCGCGTCGACATCGTCGAACTCGACGCGGGCCTGGTCCGCCTCGCCCGCCACGACCCCGCCCTCGCCGCGCTCAACGGCCACGCCTACGACGACCCGGGCGTCCACGTGTTCACCGCCGACGCCTTCCACTGGCTGCGCGAAGCACCCCGCTCCGGTTACGACGTCGTCATCGCCGACCTGCCCGACCCCGGCATCACCGCCAGCACCAAGCTGTACTCCCAGGAGTTCTACGGCCTCGCCCGCCGCGCCCTCGCGCCCGGCGGCCGCCTGGTCGTGCACGCCGGCCCGGTCCAGGCCCGCCCCCGCGCCTTCTGGACGGTCGCCGCGACCATGCGGGCCGCGGGCCTCGCCACCACCCCCTACCGGGTCCTCGGCCACGACGCCGGCTTCACCCCGGGCCCCGACCGCTCGGCGGGCGAGTCCAGGGCCCCGCACGACTGGGGCTTCGTCCTGGCGACGGCGGGGCCGGTGGGGCCGGTGGGGCCGCGGTTACGGCTCCCGGCCGACGGTCCGCGGCTGCGGACGCTCACGGAGGGGGCACTGGAGCGGGACGCGCTGAAGACCCCGGCCGCCTGGCCGCCGCCGTCGACGCTGGTGCATCCGCGGTACTGAGCGGGCCCGGCCCGTCAACGAGGCCCGCAGCGTGCCGTGCGTCGGGGAGGGTGTGCCGGACCGACTCGTGGGTAGGCTCATTCGCCATGGAGCACCAGGTGTACGTCCCGGCCCCGGCTTCGCGGCTCAGGGCGGCGCTGGCCGACCCCGCGCGGGTCGCCCGGGCCGTCCCCGGCCTCCAGCAGGACGCGGGCGCCGCCCCCGGCACCGGCAGGCTCAAGGTCCGGATCGGCAGCCACTCGATCACCTACCGGGGCTCCCTGCGCGTCAGCACCCACGACGACGGCTCCTACGCGCTCGACGGCGACGCCACCGAGGCTCGCGGCACCGGCACGGTGAAGCTGGCGCTCACGGTGCGCCTCGCGGACCGGGGCGAGGGCTGCGAGGTCACGGTGACCGGCACGGCCTCCGCCGACGGGCGGGTCGCGGAGCTGCCGGCGGCGGCGGTCCGGGCCGCGGCGGCGCGGTTGCTGAGCCGCTTCGCGGAGGGGCTGGGCGAGGCGCCCGCGGACGAACCGGCCTCGGTCTTCGAGACGGAGGTCCCGCCGCCGTCCCTGGCACCCGGGCCGGAACCGGTGGAGGCGTCGGTGGAGGAACCGGTCGAGGAGCCGGTGGTGGAGCCGCTTCCCGAGATCTTCGCGGAGGCGGCGCACGCGCGCCGGACGATGATCGGCCGCAGTGCGGAGGAGGTCGACCACGCACCGCCGAGGGGGCGGTACGCGCCGGTCCCGGCGCCGCAGACGGTGGTCGGGAGCTCGGCGCTGCGATGGGCCGCACCGGCGGCGGCACTGGCACTCGCGTCGGCGATCGTGGTGACGAGGGCGCTGCGGCGCCGACGCTGAACGTGCGGGTGGGCTGGGGCCGGGGGGTGGGGACGCTTACCGGCGCTTGCAGGGTGCCGCCCGCGCCCACCCGTGCCGCCCCAGCGGCACGACTGCCCGCGGCTTGAGAGAGGCGGCGGGCGAAGCGCCCCGTAAGGGGCGCGGGGAACTGCGCGAGCAACCCCCACCCACCCGCACCCGAATCACCAGGGCTCCCCCCCACTACTCTCATCCCGTGAGTAACGAAGACATCACGCTGACCGCAGGCGACGTCACCCTCCACCTGCACCCCGGCAACGGCGGCCGGATCGCCGGACTCGAGGTCGGCTCCCTCGAACTCCTCCGCCAGGGCGACCGCTTCGGCTGCTTCCCGATGGTGCCGTGGTGCGGCCGCATCCGGGACGGCCGCTTCCTCGACGGCGCCAACGTCGTCCAGATGCCCCTCAACTCCCCGCCGCACGCCATCCACGGCACCGCCCGCGACGGCGCCTGGCGCACCGCGCGGCTGTCGGCGACCGAGGCCGTCATCACCCGCGACCTCGGCGCCCCCTGGCCGCACCCCGCCCGCGTCGCCCACGTCGTCCAGCTCGCCGAGGACTCGCTGACGCTGACGATGTCCGTGGAGACGTACGACGACTCCTTCCCGGCGCAGATCGGCTGGCACCCCTGGTTCAACCGGAACCTCGGCGGCCAGGACGCCCAGGACGTCCAGGTGGAGTTCACCCCCGCCTGGCAGGAGGAGCGCGGCGACGACCACCTGCCCACCGGCAACCGCATCGACCCGAAGCCCGGCCCCTGGGACGACTGCTTCGGCATGCCCGACGGAGTCGACGTCACCCTCACCTGGCCCGGACAGCTGGAGCTGAAGGTCGCCAGCCGCGAGCAGTGGGTCGTGGTCTACGACGAGCAGGCGGAGGCCGTCTGCGTGGAGCCGCAGACCGGACCGCCCAACGGGCTGAACACGCTGCCCCGGCTGGTCACGCCACTGGAGCCGCTGGAAGCCGCGACCACCTGGACGTGGACGCGCCTCTAAGCTGGTCGGCATGACGGACGTACGCGCTGAGCTGCTGCAACAGATCAAGGACAAGGCCGTGGTGCACGGCAGGGTGACCCTGTCGTCGGGGCTGGAGGCCGACTACTACATCGACCTCCGCCGCGTCACCCTCGACGGCACGGCCGCCCCGCTGGTCGGGCAGGTGCTGCTGGACCTGACGGGGGAGCTGGAGTTCGACGCCGTCGGCGGGCTGACGATGGGCGCCGACCCGGTCGCCGGCGCCATGCTGCACGCGGCCGCCGCGCGCGGCCGGCACCTCGACGCCTTCGTCGTGCGCAAGGCGGCGAAGGCGCACGGCATGCAGCGCCGGGTGGAGGGTCCGGAGATCAGGGGCCGCCGTGTCCTGGTCGTCGAGGACACCTCCACCACCGGCGGTTCCCCGCTCACCGCCGTGGAGGCCGTGCGCGAGGCCGGCGCCGAGGTCGTCGCCGTCGCCACCATCGTGGACCGCGCCACCGGCGCCGCCGAGAAGATCCAGGAGGGCGCCGGGGTGCCGTACCTGTTCGCCTTCTCGAAGGATGAACTGGGTCTGGACTGACACCCCGGTTGACGAGTGGGATTGACCCGGATTTGACCGGCGCCCGGAGCATCGGTTCATGTCTGGAAAGATGGGGACGACGATGACGTCGCCCCCAAGGTCTAGGTCAGGGCCGTAAGAAAAACAGCAGTACGCCGACCCGCACACTCAAGGAGCGGACAGATGCCCATCGCAACCCCCGAGGTCTACAACGAGATGCTCGACCGGGCGAAGGCAGGCAAGTTCGCCTACCCGGCCATCAACGTCACCTCGACCCAGACCCTGCACGCGGCGCTGCGCGGCTTCGCGGAGGCGGAGAGCGACGGCATCGTCCAGATCTCCACGGGTGGTGCCGAGTTCCTGGGCGGCCAGTACAAGAAGGAGATGGTCACCGGCTCGGTCGCGCTCGCCGAGTTCGCGCACATCGTCGCCGAGAAGTACCCGGTCAACGTCGCCCTGCACACGGACCACTGCCCGAAGGACAAGCTCGACGGGTACGTCCGTCCGCTGCTCGCGATCTCCGAGGAGCGCGTGAAGAACGGCCGCAACCCGCTCTTCCAGTCGCACATGTGGGACGGCTCCGCCGAGACCCTCGCCGACAACCTCGCCATCGCGCAGGAGCTCCTGGAGCAGGCCCGCCGCGCCAACATCATCCTCGAGGTCGAGATCACCCCGACCGGCGGCGAGGAGGACGGCGTCTCCCACGAGATCAACGACTCCCTGTACACGACGGTCGACGACGCCATTCGTACGGCGGAGGCGCTCGGGCTCGGTGAGAAGGGCCGCTACCTGCTCGCCGCCTCCTTCGGCAACGTGCACGGCGTGTACAAGCCGGGCAACGTCGTGCTCCGCCCCGACCTGCTCAAGGAGCTGAGCGACGGCGTGGCCGCCAAGTTCGGCAAGCAGTCGCCGTTCGACTTCGTCTTCCACGGCGGCTCCGGCTCCACCGAGCAGGAGATCCGCACCGCGCTGGAGAACGGCGTCGTGAAGATGAACCTCGACACGGACACCCAGTACGCCTTCACCCGTCCGGTCGCCGACCACATGTTCAGGAACTACGACGGTGTCCTGAAGGTCGACGGCGAGGTCGGCTCCAAGAAGACGTACGACCCGCGCACCTGGGGCAAGCTCGCCGAGGCGGGCATGGCCGCGCGCGTCGTCGAGGCCACGCAGAACCTGCGCTCCGCGGGCAACAAGATCAAGTAAGCCGCATTACGGTCAGGACCCGGCGTTCGTCTGTCTACGGCGCCGGGTCCGCTGTATACCTGGAACCATGCCCGATGTCCGGATCGCCTCAGCCCAGGGCAAGTGGATCCTGATCACCACCGTCCTCGGCTCCAGCATGGCGCTGCTGGACTCGACGGTCGTCAACGTCGCCCTGCCCCGCATCGGCGACGACCTGGACGCGAGCCTGTCCGCGCTCCAGTGGACGATCAACGCGTACATGCTGACGCTGGCCGGCCTGATCCTGCTCGGCGGTTCGCTCGGCGACCAGTACGGCCGCCGGAAGATCTTCGTGATCGGGGTCGTCTGGTTCGCGGCCGCGTCCCTGATGTGCGGCCTGGCCCCGACGGACGCGATCCTGATCGCCGCCCGCGCCCTCCAGGGCATCGGCGGCGCCCTTCTCACCCCCGGCTCCCTGGCCCTCATCCAGGCCTCCTTCCACCCCGACGACCGGGCCCGCGCGGTCGGCCTCTGGTCCGGCTTCGGCGGCATCGGCGCGGCCGTGGGACCCTTCCTCGGCGGCTGGCTGGTGGACGGCCCCGGCTGGCGCTGGGTGTTCCTTCTCAACGTCCCGCTGGCCCTGCTCTGCGTCCCCATCGCCCTGCGCCACGTCCCCGAGTCCGCCGACGGCCGCACCCACGGCCGTTTCGACGTCCTCGGCGCGGTGCTCGGCGCCCTGGCCCTCGGCCTGGTCACCTACGCCCTGATCGAGGCGGGGACCGCCTCCCTGCTCGCCATCGCGGGCGTCGCGGCCGGCGTGGCCTTCGTGTACGTCGAGAAGCGCCGCCAGGACCCGATGCTCCCGCTGGACATCTTCGGCTCCCGCCAGTTCACGGCACTGAACATCGTCACCCTGTGCGTGTACGGCGCGTTCGGCGGCTACTTCTTCCTCACCGCGCTCCAACTCCAGGTGGTGGCGGGCTACTCGGCGCTGGCGGCGGGCACGGCCCTGCTCCCCACCACCGCCCTGATGCTGCTCTTCTCCGCCCGCTCGGGCGCCCTGGCCGACAAGATCGGCCCCCGCATCCCCCTCACGGTGGGCCCGCTGCTGTGCGCCACCGCGATGCTCCTGATGCTGCGCGTCGGCGAACACGCGAACTACCTGACCGACGTCCTCCCGGCGGTCCTCGTCCAGGGCGCCGGCATGGTCATCCTGGTGGCCCCGCTGACCGCCTCCGTCCTCGCCTCCGTGGACACGAGCCGGGCGGGCATCGCCAGCGGCATCAACAACGCGGCGGCCCGCGCCGCCAGCCTGATCGCGGTGGCGGCGCTGCCGCTGCTCGCGGGGATGGGGCCGGAGGCGTACCGGTCGGCGGCCGCCTTCAACGCGGCGTTCGACCGGGCCATGCCCATCTGCGCCGGTGTCCTGGTGGTCGGCGCGGCGCTGGCCTTCGCCCTGGTCCGCAGGCCGGCCCCGGGCTGCGTACGCCCGGAGTGCCGTACCCACGGGAACGTGACGTCGCCGCCGATCGAGGCGGAGGGCCGGCCTTAGCCTGCTGTGGCCCGCGCGGGGGAGCGGAGGCTACTGCCGCCGGCGGAGCAGAGCGGTCCGCAGGTCGTGCTCGGTGATCTGGTCGGCGGGGCGGTGGAGTGTCCAGCGGTGAGTCTCGCCGCCGTCCATGGACAGCACCTCGACGACGGTCTCCAGCGGTGGGCGGCCGGGGCCGGGGCCGTCACGTCCGAGCTGGCGGATCACGACGGCGGTGTCGTCGTGCAGGCCGAGCAGGACGCGCACGGTGTCCCTCAGGTCGCGCAGGTGCGGGCTCGGCCAGGCGCTTCCCGGGCGTGGTTCCGGGCGCGGGGGAGCCCCCTCCTGCCGTGCGGCCAGGACCACGGCCGTCTGCCAGGCCGCGAGGAACAGCAGCGTGCCGCTCTCGGCGAGGAGGCCGAGGACGGCCTGCGGCGCGGGCTGCAGACCGCGCTCGGTGAACCCGAACACGCCCACCGTGCGCGAGGCCGTGAAGCCGCCGAGGGCGCCGAGCGCGACGCCCGCCGCGCCGGCCCTCAGCAGCAGGGGCGGCGTCCCCGTCATCAGCAGGGCGGCGAGTGCGAGGGAGGCACTGGCCTGGAGGAGGAACAGGGGACCGATGACGTGGATGAAGCGGTACCCGTCGACGTAGAGCTGGGCGTGGACGTACCCGCCGACGGCGAGGGTTGCGGCAGTCGCCCGGCGCAGGGCGGTGGTGGGGAGTCCTCGGCTGTTCATGCCAGCCTCTGATCCTTGACGGCCAGTTCGCGGTCGCCCTGGCGGTAGCCGACGCTGCGGATGCCGAGTGCGTCCTTGAGCTGCCGGGCGGGGACGACCTGCGGGGTGGGGGCGGGGGCCCGGCCCGGCTTGGGCAGGGGGTAGGCGGTGGTGGTGGCGGAGTGGAAGGTGATGTTGCCCTCGGTCTTGGTGAACAGCTGGTGGACGTGCCCGTTGAGGCAGGTCACGGAGGAGAAGCGGCGCAGCAGGGCGATGACCTTGAGGGCGTCGTCGGTGCTCCAGCCCCACTTCGGGTACATGGCGAAGAGCGGGATGTGGCTGAAGACCACGACCGGGGTGTCCGAGGACAGCCCGGCCAGGTCCTTGCGGACGAAGTCGATCTGGTTGTCGCCGAGGTGGCCGAGCTTCTCCAGGCTCAGGGTGTTGACCAGGGCGACGAAGTGCACGCCGTGGGTGTCGAAGCTGTACCAGCCGTCGCCGAGCGTGCCCGCGCCGAAGGCCCGCCGGTAGGCGCGGCCCGCATCGTTGATGGAGTCGTGCTCGCCCGGCACGGTGAAGACACGGTCCGTCCTCAGTCCCGACATCATCTGCTTGACCTGGTCGAACTGCCCGGCCGTGGACAGGTGGGTCAGGTCGCCGCTGTGCATGACGAAGTCGGGCCTGAATCCGAGCGAGTTGACCTGGTCGACCGCTTCGGTGAAGGAACCGGCCACGTCCGTGTTCGCCGGGCCCTGGAACCCGATGTGGCTGTCGGAGACCTGCACGAACCGCAGCACGCCGCTGTCCGCCGCGGCGGCACCGACGGCACCGGCCGTACCGGTGGCGGCCTCGGCGGTGCCGTCCCGGGAGCCGGCGATGTGGCTGATCACCTCTCCACCGGCCACGGTCAGCACCACCGCGCCGCCGAACCACCCGGCGTGCCGCATGAGTTGGCGACGCGTCATGCCGTGTTCCCGGTGACTGTCGTGACTGTCGTGGCAGCCGTCGTAGTCGTTCATCGGGTCACCTCGACGGTCGCGGTCATGAACGGATGGATGGTGCAGAGGTAGGCGTAGGTGCCGGGCTCGGTGAAGGTGTGGCTGTAGGTGGCGTGGGTGGCCAGGGCGGCGGAGTGCAGCGGGCCGCCCGATCCGGCGCTGGTGACGGTGTGGGCGTCGGTGTCCTGGTTGGTCCAGGTCACCGTCGTACCCACCGGCACCTTCAGCGTGGCCGGCGAGAACGCGAAGTTCTGGATCGCTACGGCGGTCCCGGTCACCGGCTTGCCTGCGCTCGTACTCGTGCCCGTCTTCGGGGGACTCGCGGGCATGCTCATGCCGGACATGGGCGATGCGGCGGGGTGGGAGGCTCCGGCGGACGCGGAGTGCGGCGGCGGGCCGCAGGAGCTGAGGAGTCCCAGCGTGCCGGCGGTGGCGAGGGCGGCGACGGCCAGCCCGGCCGCGGCGCGTGATCGTCGGCCCGGTGTGTGGAAGTTCGGATGGGGTGTCCCGGTCACGTCTGCACCGTCCTTTGCGGTGTCGGGGGGGCGATGAGGAACTGCGCGTAAGTCGGTTCCTGTCCGGCTCCACGGACCGCGAGGGGCATACGGTTCGGCATATATACGGTTTTGTGAGATTTCTGCATATGGGCGATGATCGACTTATGCCCCGGAGTTTCCGAAAGCGTGACCAAAGGGTTGATCCGGATCGCTCCGCGAGCCGTGTCCCGGGTAGAGGAACGCTTTCGACCGCGGACGAGGAGCTGCTGCGCACCCTGTACGCGGAGCACGCAGGGCCCCTGTTCCACTACGTGCTGCGACTGACGTCAGGAGACCGGCAATGGGCGGAGGACGTGGTGCAGGAGACGCTGCTGCGGGCGTGGCAGCACCCTGCCGCGTTCGAGCCCGCACGCGGCCCCGCCCGGGCATGGCTGTGCACGGTCGCCCGGCATCTGGTCATCGACGCCCACCGGGCCCGGCGGGCCAGGCCGGCCGAAGCCGGCGGCGAGGCGCTGGAGCGAGCCGCCGAGCAGACGCCGGGCGAGGACGAGATCGAGCAGGCACTGCAGAGCTGGGCGGTCGCGGACGCCCTGCGGGCGCTGTCCCCGGATCACCGCGCGGTGCTGCTGGAGACCTACTACCGCGGGCGGACCATGGCGGAGGCCGCGCAGGTGCTGGGCATTCCGCTGGGCACCGTGAAGTCGCGGACGTACTACGCGCTGCACGCCCTGCGGCTGGCGCTCCAGGAGCGGGGGATCGAGCCGTGACCGTGGTGTGCGGGAGGTGGCGACCGTGAGTGCGGAGCACGACACCCTCCGGCTGGCGCTGGGTGGATACGTCCTGGGCACCCTGCCCGCGGCGGAGAGTGAACAGGTGCGCGTCCACCTCGCGGAGTGCGACGCGTGCCGGGCCGAGCACGTCCGGCTGGCGGGGCTGCCCGCGCTGCTGGCGACGGTGACCGCGGCCGAGGCCGAAGCCGCGGGCGGAGCGATGCCGGCGGCCGGCACCGACCTGGCCGACCGGCTGGTGGCCCAGGCGGCCGAGAGTGCGCCGATCCCGCCGCCCGCACGACCTGTGGTGTCGACACCGCAGGCGGGTGTGCTGGAGAGCCTGCTGCAGCGGGCCGCGGCCCGGCGGCGCAGGAGCCGGCGTCTGCAACTGGCCGGAGCCGCCGCCTCCCTGACGTTCGTCGCGGCGGCGGTCGGCGGCACCTGGCTGGCGGCTGTCGGCTCCGTGACCAGCGAGGCGACGCCGCCCGGGGCGACCGCGCCGACCGCCTCGCGCACGTTCTCCGGAAGCGATCCCGTCACCGGCGTCTCCGCCTCGGTGCAGGTCTACCCCTCCGCCTGGGGCAGTGTCCTGCAGGTCCACGCCAAGGGGGCGCCCGCCGGAATCACCTGCCGGCTGCAGGCCGTCGGGCCCGGCGGTGCCAGGTCGGACGGTGCCACCTGGCGGGCGGGCGAATACCCTCCCGGCACCATGGTCCAAGGGGCGGTCGCCATGTCCCCGAGGGACATCGAGCACTTCGAGATCCTCGCGGGCGACGGCCGGAAGCTGGTCACCATCCGGTCGTGAGACGCCGACGGCTCCCCCCGACCGGCCTTTTCCGCAACCGACTTGACGCACCGGCGTGCCCGCCGTGACGCGACTCGCGAGAATTCCGGCAAAAGGTGCGAATGTCTCGAACCGTCGGGTGGGTGTGGTCCGTGGAACCGGATGAGCGCACCCATGCAGGACCGGTACACCGACCGCCTCGACGTTGCTCGGCGGTCCCTCCCCGTTCCGGTCTCCGCACCTCCACGGAAGAGCCAGAAGACCATGTTCGTGACCGATTCGCCCCGCCCGAGTTCACTGCCCGGCCAGCCCTGCCGCCACCAGGCGCTGCTCACCCTGCCCGCGCAGGAGGCGCACGTCTCCGCCGCCCGTCACTTCGCGGCCGATCTGCTGGAGACCTGGAGCGTGCCCGCGAACGAACGGGACTCCGCCGTTCTCATCGTCGACGAACTGGCCGCCAACGCCGCCCAGTACGGCCGTGAGCGCATGACCCTGTCCCTCGCCCTCGACCACGGCACGCTGCACATCGTGGTCACCGACTCCGGCACGACGGTGGAGCGCCGTCACCGCGACACGGCTCCCGACGAACACGGCCGCGGCACCGGCATCGTCCAGTACCTCGCCCAGTCGACCGAGGTCCACCAGACGCGCAGCGGCCGCGAAGTCCGCGCCTGCCTGAGGTGCTCGGCATGACCGGCCCGGGCGCCCCGGGACACCCGGTCACCGGACGACCCCGCGAGTGGGCCTTCGCGACCCACAAGCCGTGCCCTGTCGACGACTGCCCGGGACCGGCCCGGTTCCCCATGCGGCCCACGGCGCGCCCATCAGCCGCCGATCACGCCGATCTCGGCGATGGTCCGGCGCCGTGCCGACGCTGTGGCACCGGCCTGCAGCCCGGTGGGGGCTGATCGCGCAGTTCCCCGCGCCCCTTACGGGGCACGACTCAGCTGCGGGCAGGCGTGCCGCAGGGCGGCACGGGTGGGCGCTGGGGGTCCCCCCGGCCGAAGGCTGGGGGAGGCACCCTGCAAGCGCCGGTAAGCGTCCCCCCCGGCCCCTACCCCTTCAGCTCCTCGTAGGCCTCGGCGCTGCTGTCCCGCAGGAACTGCCAGCACCGCTCGTACTCGTCCTTCTCACCGATCTCCCCGGCGGCCCGCCCGAGCGCAGCGAGACACCGCAGGAAGCCCTGGTTGGCCCGGTGCTCCCACGGCACCGGCCCGTGTCCCTTCCAGCCGGCCCGGCGCAGGGCGTCCAGCCCACGGTGGTAGCCCGTGCGCGCGTACGCGTACGACTCGACGACCGCGCCGCGCCCGAACGCCTCCTCGGCGAGCAGCGCCCAGGCCAGGGAGAAGGTCGGGAACTTCGCCGCGACCTCGGCGGGAGCCAGCGACTCCTCGTCCAGCAGGCGGTACGCCTCTTCGTTCGCGGGCAGATACGTCGGTTCCGGGCCACCCAGCAGGTTCTTGTGCGTCGTCATGGCGCCAGTCTGCCACCGCCGGCAACCGCGCCCCGCGCCCCGCCGTCTTCCTGAGCGCAGACCGCCGACCCGTACGCGACGGCAGGGGGGAGCACCCGTGCGTGATCCGATGCCCGGCGGGCAGCCGCCGGAGGCCCGCGTCCTGGCCCGGTTCCTGACCGCCGACCCGGAGCAGTGGCCGCGGCTCGCCCCGCGGGTGACGGAGGCGGTCGGGATGGCGACGCTGGAGCGGATCGTGCACGCCACGGCCGCCCGGATCGGCGGGTTCGGCACCGTGACGGACGGCCCGGACGGGCTGATCGTGTCCGGCAGCACGGGCCGGGTGCGGGCCTGGGCCCAGGTGGCCCCCGACGGCGAACTCACCGGGCTGCGCATCGAGGGCGCCCCCTACACCCCGCCCGGGCGCCGGCTCCCCGCCCACCTCGCCTGGACGGTCTGCCTCGTCCTGGTCGCCGCCTGGAACGTCCTGATCCTCTGGACGGCCGCCGACCGCACCGCCTGGACTGCCGACCTGGCGACCCTCGCCGCGTTCTACGTGGTCGTCGAGGGCTGCGGCGCACCGGCGATGCAGCCCCGTCCGCTGCGCCGCGCGGTCGAGGCGGGCGCCCTCGCCGCCGTCGCCTCGGCGTGGCGGCTGCCGGGGCTGCCGGCCGGAGACGGTCTGTTCGGTCTCGCCGTCGGGTTCGTCCTCCTCGCGGCGGCCGGGTGGCTGGTCGCCGCCGCCCGGCTGCACCGCCGCCGGGCCCCGCTCTCCCGGCCGCTGCGGTTCCCGCTGGAGGGCGCCTGGTACGTCGTACAGGGCGGCGGTCCGGCGGTGAACCACCACGCCCGGGTGCCGGAGCAGCGCGCCGCCCTCGACCTGGTCGCGCTCGGGCCGTACGGCACCCGTACCCGGCCCGGGCACGAGCCGAGCGCGTACGCGGCGTACGGGCGGCCGGTCCGCTCCCCCTGCGAGGGCACGGTGGTCTCCGCGGCCGACGGCGTCGCGGACCAGCGCCCGGGGGAGATCCGCTACCAGCCGCCGTACGGCAACCACGTGTTCCTGGACACCGGCCGGGAGACCGTGATCCTCGCCCATCTGCGTCCCGGCTCGGTGACGGTGGCCGAGGGGGACACCGTCCGGGCGGGGCAGGTCCTCGGCGAGGTCGGCAACAGCGGCAACAGCACCGAGCCCCATCTGCACCTGCACGCGGAACGCGACGGGCTCGGCCTCGACCTGGAGTTCGAGGGGGTGCCCGGGCGGCTGTACCGGGGGCGGACGGTCCGCGGCTGAGCGAAGCCGCAGGGCGGGGGCCGCGGGACAAGGGGCCTCCGGGCAGGGGCCTCCGGACGGGCGCCTCCCGCGGGCGGGCCTTGCCGGATCCGGGTTACGTTGCGGAAGATGCCGGTGGGGACCGGGGCCCCCGTGTCGGCATCGGCAGGGGCGGACCGCTACCCGGAGTACTACAGGAGACAGCGATGTCCCAAGAGGCTCTCGAAACGAACGAGCCCGAGACCCCGCATCTCGACTTCGCCGGCACGACGCCCTACGAGGACTACGTCCGGGCGGACGTGCTCACCCACCTCCAGCACACCCTCTCCGACGATCCCGGAGAGATGGTCTTCCTGGTCACCACCCAGGTGATGGAGCTGTGGTTCACCGTCATCGTCCACGAGTGGGAGACGGCCGCGGCGGCGCTGCGCGGCGACGACATCCCCACCGCGATCGCCGCGCTGAGGCGTTCCACCCGTGAGCTGGAGGCGCTGAACGCCTCCTGGAAGCCGCTCGGCCAACTCACCCCCGCCCAGTTCAACTCCTACCGCTCCGCCCTCGGCGAGGGCTCCGGCTTCCAGTCGGCGATGTACCGGCGGATGGAGTTCCTGCTCGGCGAGAAGTCCGCGTCCATGCTCGTCCCGCACCGCGGCGCGCCCCGCGTCCACGCGGAACTGGAGAAGGCGCTGCACGAGCCGAGCCTGTACGACGAGGTGGTGCGGCTGCTGGGGCGGCGGGGGCATCCGATCCCGGACGCGGTGACGGTGGAACGTGACATATCACTGCCCTATACACCTTCCGATGCCGTCGAGGCCGCCTGGACCGCCGTCTACTCCACCGAAGGCGACGCCGGCGCCGACGCCGAACTCGCCCGCCTCGGCGAGGCGCTGACCGACGTCGCCGAGCTCGTCTGGCGCTGGCGCAACGACCACCTGGTCGCCACCCGCCGTGCCATGGGCGCCAAGCCCGGCACCGGCGGCTCGGCCGGGGTCGCCTGGCTGGAGAAGCGCGCCCGCAAGAACGTGTTCCCGGAGCTGTGGACGGCGAGGTCCCATGTCTGAGCTGGTCCTGAGGGCGGAGAAGCAGGACGCGGCCGACGAACTGGCCGCCGTCCGGGACCGTTTCGTCCTCGACGAGGTCGTCTATCTCGACGGCAACTCGCTCGGCGCCCTGCCCGCACACGTCCCCGGCCGGGTCGAGGACGTCGTCCGGCGGCAGTGGGGCGAGCTGCGGATCCGGTCCTGGGACGAGAGCGGCTGGTGGACGGCGCCGGAGCGGATCGGCGACCGGATCGCCCCGCTGGTCGGCGCGGCGGCCGGCCAGATCGTGGTCGGCGACTCGACAAGTGTCAACGTCTTCAAGGCACTTGTGGGCGCGGTACGGCTCGCGGGGGAGGGCCGCGACGAGATCCTCGTCGACGCGACCACCTTCCCCACGGACGGCTACATCGCCGAGTCGGCGGCCCGGCTGACGGGCTGCACGCTGCGTCCGCTCACCCCCGCCGAGGTCCCGGCCGCGCTCGGCGACCGTACCGCCGCCGTACTCCTCAACCACGTCGACTACCGCACGGGTCGCCTCCACGACCTGCCGTCCCTCACCGCCGCGGTCCGCGCGGCCGGGGCCGTCTCCGTCTGGGACCTGTGCCACAGCGCGGGCGCCCTGCCGGTGGGCCTCGACGAGCACGGGGTCGACCTGGCGGTCGGCTGCACCTACAAGTACCTGAACGGCGGCCCCGGTTCACCGGCGTACCTGTACGTCCGCCGCGACCTCCAGGACCGCTTCGACTCCCCGCTGCCCGGCTGGAACTCGCACGCCGAGCCCTTCGGGATGCGGCCGGTGTACGCGGCGGCCCCGGGTGCGGTGCGCGGCCGCGTCGGCACCCCGGACATCCTCTCCATGCTCGCCCTGGAGGCGGCGCTGGAGGTGTGGGAGGGGGTGCCGGTGACGGCCGTACGCGCGAAGTCGCTCGCCCTGACGGACTTCTTCCTGGAGTGCGTCGAGGCGTACGTGCCGGCGGGCCGCGTGGAGTGCGTGACCCCGGTGGCCCACGAGGAGCGCGGCAGCCAGATCGCGCTGCGCTGCTCCGACGCCGGGGACGTCATGAAACGGCTGATCGAGCGGGGCGTGGTCGGGGACTTCCGGCACCCGGACGTGCTCCGCTTCGGCTTCACCCCGCTGTACGTCGGTTTCGCGGACGTGGAGCGGGCGGCGCGGGTGCTGGGAGAGGTGACGGGAACGGCTCTCGCCTAGCGACATGGCGACATAGTGATCCCCGGGCAACGGCCGGGACGGTACAGAACCGAGCAATCCTCACCGTGCGTGACATCCACGTGTCCCCGCACGTCACCGGGCTGATACCGTCCCGGCCAACGGCCGATTTCCCCACCTGGTCCGCCAAAACCATTACGTCGCTGAGAGGTTGGAGCATGCCGGACGACGACGCAGCAGCCCGGGACGCCGCCGAGGAGGAGTCGGCCTTCTCGCACCCGCATGTCGCGCCCGACGTCACGGCCGCCTACGGCGACCACCCCGACCAGGTGATCGACTTCTACGGCCCGCGTACCGACGAGCCCCTGGTCCCGCTGGTCGTGGTCCTGCACGGCGGCGCGTGGCGCGCACCGTACGACCGCGGCCACATCACCCCGTTCGCCGACTACCTGGCCCGGCGCGGCTTCGCGGTGGCCAACGTCGAGTACCGGCGCGGTGCCGTGCTCCCCGCGCAGGGCGGTACGGCCCCGGTGGCGGGCCGCTGGCCGGACACCTTCGACGACGTGGCGGCGGCGCTGGACGCCCTGCCGGCCCTGGTCCGCGAGGCGGTGCCGCGGGCCGACCTGCGGCGCACGGTCCTCACCGGGCACTCGGCGGGCGGCCACCTGGCGCTGTGGGCGGCGGCACGGCACGTCCTCCCGGCGGACGCCGCGTGGCGCACCTCGGGCCCCGCGCCGCTGCGGGGTGTCGTGGCGCTGGCCCCGATCGCGGACTTCGCGATGGCCGAGAAGCTGGACGTCTGCGGCAACGCGGCGCTCCAACTCCTGGGCGGCGAGGAGAAGTTCACCGACCGTCAGCGCTATGCCGACCCGGCGCTGCTGCTCCCGACCGGTATCGCGACCACCCTGGTGCAGGGCCGCACGGACGTGGTCGTCCCGCAGGCGGTCGCCGAGTCCTACGCGGAGGCGGCGGCCAAGGCGGGCGAGGTGGTGGGCCTGACGCTGCTGGAGGAGGTCGGCCACTTCCCGCTCATCGACCCGGCGGCGGACGCCTGCGCGGTGGTGGCGGAGGAGATCGCCCAACTGGCCTGGTGAGCCCGGCCGGTCCGATGGCGGGGCGCCCCTGAGCCTTTGGACCCCTCTGAGCCTCCGGACCTCTGGGCCTCCGGACCCCTAAGTCTCCCTCCCTCACATACCCGTAGTACCTGAGAGCTACCTGCAAGGTGAGTTCTCAGGCGGGACGCGAGCGACACGGTCGGCTCCGTAATTTCCCGATCAGGCAAGCCCGACGGCCGGGCGGACTGAGCGGGGGGACCGACCATGACGGCGGTGACGGGGGAGCGGCGGAGGCAGGACCGGGCGCACTGGCGCGGGAGGTTGCGCCGCACGCTGCTCGCCGCCCTCCTCACCGTCGCCGTGGTCCTCCCCCTCTCCGCGGCCGCCCGGCCCCGGATCCCGGCCCCGCCCCCCGCCGCCCTCCCCGCCCGCCTCACCCCGGCCACCGTCGCCACCGCCTACGAGGCCAACCGCGAGAACGCCGCCGAGGCCGCCCGGATGGCCGCCGCCCACGGCGACACCTCCCGCGCCGCCGTCGACCGCGCCCTCGCGTCCCCGGCCCGGCGGCTCCTCCGCTTCGACGGCCGAGGCGGCGGCCAGGTCATCGAGGTCTTCGGCGACCTGACGCACGCGACCCGCATCGCCGTGCTCGTCCCCGGCTCGGACACCACTCTCGACACGTACGCCCGCTTCCGCGCCACGGCCGTGTCCCTGTACCGGCGCCTCACCCGGGAGGCACCCGGCGACACCCGCACCGCGGTCATGGCCTGGCTCGGCTACCGGACCCCCGCCACGATCAGCACCGCGGTCCTCACCCCGGGACGAGCCGGCCAAGCCGCCCCGCGGCTGCGCGAGTTCATCCGCGGACTCCGCACCCTCACCGCCCCCGGGCCCGCGTCCGTGGCGCTCCTCTGCCACTCCTACGGCACGGTGGTCTGCGCCCGCGCCGCCCCCACCCTCACCGGTCTCGGCGTCACCGACATCGCCCTGGTCGGCAGCCCCGGCACCGGCGTCGACTCGGCCGCGGACCTGCACACCTCCGCCCGCGTCTGGGCGGCCCGGGGAGCGGACGACTGGATAGCCGAGGTCCCGCACCTGCACGCCGGCCTCTTCGGCAAGACCGTCGGGTTCGGCACCGACCCCGTGTCCCCGGCCTTCGGCGCCCGTGTCTTCGCGGCGGGCCCCGGCGGCCACAGCGACTACTTCACCCCGGGCTCGGCCTCCCTGGCCAACCTCGCCCGGATCGTCCTCGGCGAGACAACGGAGGTCACCCGTGCGTAGGACGCCGACGCTCAGCCTGTCGAACCCCATAGGCCCCGTACGACACCTCGCGCGCCGCGTGGACGACGCCACGCCACCCGACCGCGACCGAGCCGTGGACGCCCTCCGGGCGTGTGCCGTCCTCGGTGTGGTCCTCGGCCACTGGCTGGTCACCGCGCTCGTGGCGGACGGCGGCACGCTGCACACCAGCAGCCCGCTCCAGCACCTGCCGTGGCTGGCCCCGATCTCCTGGGTGTTCCAGACCCTGGCCGTGTTCTTCCTGGTCGGCGGCCATGTCGCCGCCCGCGGTCACGCCTCGGCACAGGCCAGGGGCATCCCTTACCACCGCTGGCTGACGGCCCGTCTGTCCCGCCTCTTCACACCGGTGGCCGCGCTCCTCGTCCTCTGGACGATCGCGACCACCGCCCTGCTCCTCTCCGGCACCGACGTCACCACCGTCCACACCCTCGTCAAGCTCGCCCTGTCCCCGCTCTGGTTCCTCCTCGTCTTCGCGGCGCTGACGGCGGCGACCCCGCTCGTCGCCCGGCTCAACCCGCTGTGGCCGCTGGCCGTCGTCCTTCACGTGGACCTTCTCCGCTTCGGCTTCGGCGCCCCGGCCGGCCTCGGCTGGGTGAACCTGGCGGCGGGCTGGCTGGTGCCGTACACCCTGGGCGCCGCCTGGGCCCGCGGCGAACTGGACCGCCCGCGCGCGGGCTGGGTCCTGCTCCTCGGCGGTACGGCGGCGACGGCCGGCCTCGTCGCGTGGGCGGGCTACCCGGCGTCGATGGTCGGCGTCCCCGGCTCGGCCGTCTCCAACCTCGACCCGCCCACCCTGGCGGCCGTCACCTTCGGCCTGGCGCAGTGCGGCCTCGCCCTGCTCCTGCGCGAGCGGCTGCGTCGTGCGATGCGCCGCCCGCTCGCCTGGGCGGCGGTGGCGCTCGTCAACCTCTCCGCGATGACGATCTTCCTCTGGCACCAGACGGCCCTGATGGCGACCACGGCCACCGGCCTGCTGCTCGGCCGCCTTCCCGGCCTCCACACACCCCCCGACGGCCTCACCTGGGTCGCGGCCCGCCTGCTCTGGCTGCCGGCCTTCGCCCTGACGCTCGCCGTCTGCTGGGCGGCGTTCCACACCTACGAGCGCGGCCGCCCCCGGATCCGCCCGCGCGTGGTCCGGACCCGCCCCTCGTCCGATCGGGCTGCACCGGCGGGAGCCCGCCGTGTCTAGGCTGATCGCTGTGACGGAGACGGGGACCCGGCGGCCGGAGTGGATCGGGATCGACCGCGTACTGCGCTGGCTGCGGATACTCCGCGACGACCTGTGCACCGTCCGCCTCGACCCGCTGCCCCCCTCCGTATGGCTGCGCTGGCTGCCGCACGGCGTGCTGTGCCTGGCGGCGTTCGGCATCACGCTCGGCGGCATCGCGCAGCTCTCGGACAACGGGTACCTGGGTCCCGGTCTCGCCTCTCTGCTCGGACTCGCCCCGGGCGGCGCCGTGGTCCTCGCGATGTGGCGGCCCGTCCCGGCATGGTGGCTGTCGACGGGGGCCATGCTGGTGGGCGCCCTCGCGCTGCACGGCCGGCTGGGCATGACTCCGGGGGTCTTCTTCACCTGGCCCTGGACCGTGGCCGGGATCATCGCGCACCTGCTGGTCCTGCTGCTGCTCACGCTGCGGGTCCGGGTCCGGGTGGCCGTCGAGGCCCTGGCCGTGACCGTGGTGGTCACCTGGCTCCTCGACGGCGTCTGGGGTGCGCCGCCGCACCAGTCCACCTCGGTGGTCACCGTCGTCCTGGCCGCGATCGTCGTGGTGCTCGGCACCGCGCTGCGGGGCCGCCGCGAGGCGCGGGCGGAACTCGGCCGCCAGGCCTCGCTCACCGAGGAGGAACGGGCCCGGCGCACCCTGCTGGAGGAACGCAGCAGGATCGCGCGCGAGCTGCACGACGTGGTCGCCCACCACATGTCGGTCATCTCCATCCAGGCGCAGGTCGCCCCGCACCTGGTGGAGAACCCGTCGGACGAGCTGCGTGAGAACCTCGACGGCATCCGGCACAACGCGCTGGAGGCGCTGACCGAACTGCGCAGGGTGCTGGGCGTCCTGCGCTCCGAGAGCGCCGACGAGGACGCGTCCGACGCCCCCGGTACCGGTCCGCACAGCCCGCAGCCCACCCTGGACCGGCTGGACACCCTGGTCGAGAACACCAGGGCGGCCGGTCTGACCGTCACCGCCCGGACCAACGGCGAGCGGCGGCCGATGCAGTCGGGCGTGGAGCTGTCGGCGTACCGGATCGTGCAGGAGGCGCTGAGCAATGTCCTGCGGCACGCGCCGGGGGCGACCGCGCATGTCGAGATCGAGTACATCCCCTACGGACTCCTGGTGTCCGTGGAGAACTCCCGGCCGACCCGGCCCGCGCCGCCGTCGCCGGGCGCCGGGCACGGACTGCTCGGCATGCGGGAGCGGGCCGCGATGCTCGGCGGGTCGGTGACGGCGGGCCACCGGCCGGACGGCGGCTACCGGGTCTTCGCGGAGCTCCCGGCCGCCGCCCCAGGCGTCCGCCTGGTGCC
This sequence comes from Streptomyces sp. NPDC047061, assembly GCF_040643955.1. Classification (NCBI taxonomy): domain Bacteria; kingdom Bacillati; phylum Actinomycetota; class Actinomycetes; order Kitasatosporales; family Streptomycetaceae; genus Streptomyces; species Streptomyces sp. NPDC047061. The sequence continues at coordinate 307,059 of NZ_JBEYVI010000005.1, read as the reverse complement.
CGGCCCCGCCCCGGACCCCACCACCGGCACCACCCGTGCCCCCGACCCGAAGGACGACCACGTATGACGAGCAGCAACGGCAACCCCATCCGCGTGGTCATCGCCGACGACCAGCAGATGGTCCGGCAGGGTTTCACCGTGCTGCTGAACGCCCAGCCCGGCATCGAGGTGGTCGGCCAGGCGGTGGACGGTCTGGACGCGGTGGAAAAGGTCGCCGAACTCACCCCGGACGTCGTTCTCATGGACATCCGCATGCCCGAGCTGAACGGCATCGAGGCCACCCGCCGGATCACCGGCGAACGCCCGTACATCAGGGTGCTGGTGCTCACCACCTTCGACCTGGACGAGTACGTGTACGAGGCGTTGCGGGCGGGCGCGTCCGGGTTCCTGCTCAAGGACGCGTCCGCGGACAAGCTGGCGGAGGCGGTGCGGGTGGTCGCGGCCGGTGACGCGCTGCTCGCGCCCGGCGTCACCCGCCGGCTGATCGCCCAGTTCTCCCAGCTGGACGGGGGCGGGGTACGGGCCCCGCTGAAGGTGCGCGTCGGTGATCTGACCGAGCGCGAGACGGAGGTCCTCACCCTGATCGCGCAGGGCCTGTCGAACGCGGAGATCGCCGAGCGGCTGGTGGTCGCCGAGCAGACCGTGAAGACGCATGTGGGCCGCATCCTGGTGAAGCTGGGCCTCAGGGACCGCACCCAGGCCGCGGTGTTCGCCTACGAGTCCGGGCTGGTACGGCCCTCCGGCCGCTGACTGCCCTCCGCCCTCCGGCCGCTGACCGGCACCGGCTTCCCGCTGCTCCGCGACGTACCTGTAGTACCTGAGGAGGATGCCCGAGGACCCACCTCACTGGTGACGACGGCTACCCCCGCCTCCGCCTACGGTCGTGTACGTGACCGAGACGACCCACACCCAGCCGCTGCCGCCGGAGCAGCCGGACGGCGCGTTCGAACCGTACAAGCCGCGCAGCCCGGAGATCCGGGCGGCGCTGGACGCGCTGAGCAGGCTGCGCCAGGACCTGTTCCAGGACGCCTTCGCCTACCGGCCGTTGCCCCCGATGAGCATCGACCGCCCGTTCGTCCGCCGTCTCCCCGTCCGGTGGCGGGAGTACGCGGTCTGGACCCCGCATCTCGCGGTGGCCGCGGCCGCCGTGGTGGCGCTCCTCGCGACCGTCGCGGACCGCTCGGTGGGATCGGCCGGGACCCTGCTGGCCGGTCTGATCGTGGTGGCACCGGTGCTGCTCACGCTGGCGCGTCCGGTCGCCGCCTTCTGGCTGTCGCTCGTCGCGGGCTGGGCCGGCATGGTGCTGGGCGGATCCTGGAGCGACTGGCCGTGGACGATGGGCAGCTTCATCTCCCACCTGGTGGTGCTCACGGTCGTCGCGGTCCGCACCCGTCCGCGTACGGCGGCCTGGATGTGGGCGATCACCGCGTTCTACAGTTTCGCGGTCGTGTCGACCCTGGGCGGCGGCCACTACGGCAACGACGCCGGTTCGATGCTGGTGGTCTCCGCGATAGTCCTGCTGGCCGTCACCGTCCGGCAGATCCGCCGGGAGGCCGAGCAGACGGTGACCGCGCAGCAGACGCAGACGGCGCACGAGCGTTCGCGGCGGACGCTCCTGGAAGAGCGCACGACGATCGCCCGTGAACTGCACGACGTGGTGGCCCATCACATGTCGGTCGTCGCCATCCAGGCGGAGGCGGCCCCCTACCGGGTCGAGAACCCGCCGCCGGAGCTGGAGAAGGCGTTCGCCACGATCCGGGAGAACGCGGTGGCGGCGCTCACCGAACTGCGTCGGGTGCTGGGCGTGGTCCGGGCGGAGGACTACGAGGCGCCGGACGCCCCGCAGCCCACCCTCGCCGACCTGGACGCGCTGCTCGGCAATGTGCGGGAGGCGGGCCTGACCGTCGACAAGGGGGTGACCGGAGCGGTCCGCGAACTCCCGCAGGGCGTCGAGCTGTCGGCGTACCGGATCGTGCAGGAGGCGCTGAGCAACACCCTGCGGCATGCGCCGGGAGCGAGCGCCCGTGTCGAGATCGGGTACGTCATCGGCGGCCTGGGCCTGCGCGTCGTCAACGGCCCGGCGCCGCAGCCCGCCCTCATCAAGCCGTCCCCCGGCGCCGGTCACGGCATCACGGGCATGCGGGAGCGGGTCTCCATGCTGAACGGCGAGATGACGGCGGCCGCCACGGCCGAGGGAGGCTACGAGGTGACGGTGTTCCTGCCGGCCACCGCCGCCGGAGCCGACGCATGACCATCCGGGTGGTGATCGCGGACGACCAGATGATGGTGCGCGAGGGTTTCTCGGTCCTGCTGAACGCGATGCCGGACATCGAGGTCGTCGGCGAGGCGGTCAACGGCCGCGAGGCGGTGGACCGCGTCCGTGAACTCGCGCCCGACGTGGTCCTGATGGACATCCGCATGCCCGAGCTGAACGGCATCGAGGCGACCCGGGAGATCGTGGCCGCCGACACCACGTCCAAGGTCCTCGTCCTGACCACCTTCGACCTCGACGAGTACGTGTACCAGGCCCTGCGCGCCGGAGCCTCCGGCTTCCTCCTCAAGGACGCCTCGGCCCGCCAGCTCGCGGACGGGGTACGGGTGGTGGCCGGTGGGGAGGCCCTCCTGGCCCCCTCGGTCACCCGGCGGCTGATCACCGAGTTCTCGAAACTCTCCGACACCCCGCGCCTGATGCCCGCGGCCCACGCGGCCTACGGCGACCTCACCGACCGGGAGACGGAGGTCCTGGTCCTCATCGCCCAGGGCCTGTCCAACGCGGAGATGGCCGAACGCCTGGTGGTGGCCGAGTCGACCATCAAGACCCACGTCAGCCGCATCCTGGTGAAACTGGGGCTGCGCGACCGCACCCAGGCGGCGGTGTTCGCCTACGAGGCACGGCTGGTGACACCGGGGTAGGACGCCGGGGCGGCACAGGAAACGCACATGCCATGCGCACTGTCGATATTGCGATTCGATCGCAGGCGGTACGGGTGTGGACACAGCGTGCTGCAGTTGTGTTTGAATGGTGAAGAAATCAGCCACCTGGCTGGTTCCCTTCCTCCTCTTCCCGTTCTTCCCACTCCCGTTTCCCCGGCGGGAGCCGCAGCCGTCCCCTCTGCTCCCCACCCCGTCCCCGTTTCGCGTGAAGAAAGTTGCCGCGATGACCGCTGACGTGTCCGAGTTCCACTACGGCCTGGTCACCCCGATAGCCGCCTACCTGATGGCCTGTCTGGGTGCCGTGCTGGCCCTGCGCTGCACGACCCGTTCGATCGGCCGCAGGCACGGAGAGAAACGATTCGGCTGGCTCGCCCTCGGTGCGGTGTCCCTCGGCTGCGGCATCTGGACCATGCACTTCATCGCGATGATCGGCTTCAGCGTCGACGGCGCCCTGGTCAGCTACGACACCGGCCGGACGGTGCTGAGCCTCTTCGTCGCCATCGCGGTGGTCGCCGTCGGCGTCTTCCTGGTCGGCTACCGGGGCTCGGGCCCCGTCACCCTCGGCACCGCCGGAGTCCTCACCGGCCTCGGTGTGGCGGCGATGCACTACCTCGGCATGACCGCCATGAACACCGGCGGCAGCGTGCACTACGACACCACGGTCGTCGTCCTCTCCGTGGTGATCGCCGTGGTCGCCGCGACCGCCGCGCTCTGGGCGGCGGTGTCGATCAGCGCGGTCTGGGCGACGATCGGCGCCAGCCTGGTGATGGGCGCGGCCGTCTCGACCATGCACTACACCGGAATGGCCGCGGTGAGCGTCCACGTCGCCCAGGTGCAGACGGGCGGCCAGTCCTCGACGAGTCTGCTGGCCTTCCTCCTGCTCATGCTGGCCGGCCCGGTGGCGGCCCTGATCCTGGCCGCGGCGATCGTCATGTTCGACCCCGAGGTCGTGGGCGGCCAGCGCGACTGGGCCGACGCCGACACCCCCGCCGCCCCCGCCCCGATCCCCCAGCCCTGGCACCCCTCCGGCCACCAGCAGTCCCTGACGGACCGGCGTTACACGCCCTGACGGACGCGGGCTCGCGGGCTCACCCGAACGCGCGTACGTGTCGGCGAGGCATCGGCAGCCGGGCGTGGTGAGGTGATGCGGGCGGCGGGAACCGGGCCGGAAGGCCGGCCCGACCGCCCGTGGATCGACGCGCACGGTGTCATCGACGTACTCAAGCGCCCCTTCGTCTCGGGCACCATGCACTGGCACAAGGACCTGAAGGTGACGACGTCCGCCACCGGAAGGCGCTTCCAGGGCAACGGGCTCCCGGACCACTCCACCGGCCGCTTCCCCGTCCAGCAGGGCACGCCCGCCTACCCGTACTACGCGGAGATTCCCGCGCACGGGTACCCCAACGCGGCCGCGATCCCCATCGAGCCGTGGAACCTCGACGTCACCGTGCCACGCGATCCCTCCGTCCAGGCCCAGCCCACGTGCATCGACCAGCTGACGACCGGGATGGCGCTGGCGGGCGGCACCTTCCACCTGGAGGTGGCCACCGACGCGGAGGACCGGCCGGTCGATCCCAACGCGGCCCTGCCGCTGGACCGTTGCTGGGGCCATCCGTACGACACGCAGTACCACTACCACGGCCCCTCGCAGGCCTGTTTCGGCAGCAAGTCCTCGAGCGCGGCCACGAACACCGGTTCCCGCGCCCGGCACTCACCGCTCGTGGGATACGCCATCGACGGCTTCGGTGTCTTCGGCCCGCGCGGCGAGGACGGAAAGATCGTGAAGAACAGCGACCTGGACGTCTGCCACGGCCACACCCACGCGATCACGTGGGACGGCCGGAAGGTCGTCATGTACCACTACCACCTCAACGGAGAGTATCCGTACTCCGTCGGATGCTTCCGGGGAAAGCCGGTGACGGTCCCCGGGTCCGGGCACGGCTGGCACTAGGCGGCGCCTCACGCCGCGGCAAGCTCGCACCACACGTACTTGCCCCGGTTCCCGAACCGGGACAGCGGCTGCCGGCCCCACAGATCGGAGCAGGCCCGGACGAGGGCGAGCCCTCTGCCCCCGTCGGCCAAGGCCTCCGATCCGCCCGGGAAGACGGAGGGTTCGGGGTCCGCGTCCCACACACCGACCCGCAGCACCCTCTCCTTCCCCACCCCCGCCTTCGCCGCCCTCATCGAGCACCTCAAGGCCGGTGACCCCGGTCCGTGACTCGTGTGAGCCCGCACCCCCACCCTCCCGCCCCTCACCTCCTGATCAGTAACTGGAGGATGTGTTTCACCGGCGAGGCGTGCGATGCCCGGTGTGCGGGGCCTGCCGTGATACGGATCCTCCAATCACCCTCCCCGTGCCGATGTTCGGCAGGGCGCTGAGCGTCATGCCGGTCGCGCCGATCCACAGCGTGGTCGCCGGGCCGAACGCCGAGCCCGCGGCGCCGCCCAGGAGGCCGCCCAGGGGGATGCCGGCCCAGGAGACGAAGCGGGCGGTCGCGCTCATGCGGCCGAGGAGCCGGTCCGGGGTGAGGCTCTGCTGGAGGCTCGACTGGGCCACCACGCGGACGACCCCGCCCAGCGAGAGCGCCGCGAGCCCGGCCGCGGCCACCCACACGCTCCAGCCCGGCCGCGCCAGCGGCATCAGCGCGGTCGGCGGGCAAGTCACCAGCGGGGCGAGCCAGATGACCGTCCGTTGCCCGAGCCGCCGTGCCGCCCGGGCCGCCAGCAGCGCGCCCAGCAGCGCACCGCACCCCATCCCCGACAGGATCAGGCCGACGCCGAAGGGCGAGAGCCCGATCACCCGCTCCAGACAGACCAGCAGCATGGCCTGGTACAGGACCAGGAAGAGGTTGAACATCGCGTCCCCGAGGACGACGGCGCGCAGGGCCGGCTGACCGAGGACGAACCGCAGGCCGACACCGATGTCCCGGACCAGCCGCGGGAGTCGGCCTGCCGCCGGCCGCTCCTCCCGCCTGCGGATGCGGGTCGCGAGCAGACCCGACAGGGTCATCCCCAGCACACTCGCCAGCAGCGTCGCGGGGGCGCCGAACCCGCCGACCAGTGGTCCGGCCACCACCGGGCCGCCGATGCCGGTGACCGAGCGGACTGCCGAGAGCCGGGCGTTGCCCTCGACGAGACGGGCGCGGCCCACCAGGTGCGGCAGGTAGCTGACGTGGGCGACGTCGAAGAAGACGGTCAGTACGCCGTGGGTCAACGCGACGGCACAGAGCCACCGGAACGTGAGGCGGCCCGCCCACCAGGCCACCGGCACGGTGAGCAGGACCAGCGCCCGTGCGAGGTCGGCGGCGACCAGCACCGGCCGCTTCCGGGTCCGGTCCAGCCAGGCGCCCGCCGGCAGCCCCACGAGCAGCGAGCCCGCCGTCGTCAGCGCGGTCAGCAGCCCGACCTGGAACGCGGAGGCGCCCAGGGCCGTGATCGCGACCAGCGGCAGCGCCAGGAAGACGACACGGTCGCCGAGCTGACCGAGGGCGGTGGCGGCGAGGAGGCGGCGGAAGTCCGGGTCGCCCAGGAGACCGGGGGAACGGCGGCGCATCCGCTACCGGTCCACCGCGAACTCGTAGACGACCTCCCGGCGGGCGTCCGGAATGACGATGTCGGCGGTCTCCACCGGCCGTCCGCCGGTGTCGTAGATGGTCCGCTCGATCGCGAGCACCAGATCTCCGGCGGCTATCCCGAGCAGGTTCGCCTGGACCCGGGTGGCGCGGGCCGGGCGCGGCAGCTCGACCACCGTGTCGACGTCCACGCCGATGGACCGCATGCGCTCGACCACCCCGCGGCCCGCGAGCGGCCCCCGCTCCGGCAGGACGACCGGCGTGCCGTCCGTGAGGGCCAGCGGCTCCCAGGACTCGGAGAGCTGGACCGGCCGGCCGCCGGCGAGGAACTCGTAGTGCGTGCGGACGCAGAGATCACCGGGGGCGACGGCGAGCCGCCCGGCGATGTCCTCGGGGGCCGGGACCCGTACCTCGCTGTGCGCGTCCCAGGCACCCGCCCGGCCCCGCTCCGTCAGGGCGGCGAGCGAGCGTTCGCGGCGCCGGGAGCGGACCATCCGCAGCCGCTCGTGCGGCACCCGGACGTACGTCCCCGAGCCCGCCCGCCCTTCCAGGAACCCGTCGGCGATCAGCAGGTCCACCGCCCGCTGCACGACATTGCGTCCGACGCCGTACTCCTCGGCGAGCCGCGCCCGGGACGGCAGCCGGTCGCCGAGCCGCCACTCGCCCGCGGCGATCCGTGCGCGCAGTGCCTCGGCCGTGGCCAGGTAGGGCGCTTCCCGGGGCATCCGCGGCCCTCCACTCTGTCGTTGCGGACGGAGTCGGCAAGCTACTGCCCCCGCCGAAAGCTGCTGGAGCAGGAACACGCTCCGTGGCTCGTCCCGGGCCCGGTGAAACCGCTCCGCCAATCGGGTGAAGCCCCAGTTCACAGCCTGTTGGCGGAGCAGGCGCCCCCGCTACACAAAAGATCATGATCAAGCACCTGGAGCGCGGCCTGGCCGCCCTCGCGCTGACCGCTGTCCCCCTCGTCGCCACCGCCCTGCCCGTCCAGGCGGCGGTGGTGCCGCAGTACTTCCAGATCACCACGCACCTCAACGGCAAGTGCCTCGCCTCCAACGGCGACAACGTCGAGGTGCAGACCTGCAACGCCGGCACCGGCAACCAGCTCTGGTACTGGTCGGGCAAGAAGCTCGTCAACGGCGCCGAACAGCACTGTCTCGATGTGAAGAACGGAGAGGTCAACGCTGCCGCCCAGGTCGTCGGGGACTGCCACGGGCTGGCCAACCAGCGCTGGTACAAGGACGGCAACTGGCTGCGCACCGAGGTCGACAACCAGTGCCTGAGCATCCAGAACAGCGGTGACCCGAGCGAGCACGCGGGCATCAACCTCCGCAACTGCGGCCCGTACGCCTGGCAGTACTGGAACCTGCCCGCCGCCTGAGCACTGAGACACCCCTGGTCAGGAGGGGGACCGGCGGTCTAACGTCCGTCCATGGCAGCCTTCGACCCCTGGGACCCGGACTTCCTGGCCGACCCGTACCCCACCTACGCCGAGCTCCGCGCCCGGGGCCGGGTGCAGTACTTCGAGCCCACCGACCAGTGGCTGGTTCCACGGCACGCCGACGTCTCGGCGCTGCTGCGGGACCGGCGGCTGGGGCGGACGTACCAGCACCGGTTCACGCACGAGGACTTCGGGCGGACCGCGCCGGTCCCCGAGCACGAGCCGTTCCACACGCTCAACGACCACGGCATGCTCGACCTCGAACCGCCGGACCACACCCGCATCCGCCGCCTGGTGTCGAAGGCGTTCACCCCGCGCACGGTCGAGCGGCTCAAGCCGTACGTGGCCCGGCTCGCCGGAGAGCTCGTCGACGGGCTGGTGGCCGGCGGCGGCGGCGACCTGCTCACCGATGTCGCCGAGCCCCTCCCCGTCGCCGTCATCGCCGAGATGCTCGGCATCCCGGAGGCGGACCGCGCCCCGCTGCGCCCCTGGTCGGCGGACATCTGCGGGATGTACGAGCTGAGCCCGTCCGAGGACACGGCGGCGAAGGCGGTCCGGGCCTCCGTGGAGTTCTCCGACTACCTGCGGGAGCTGATCGCCGAGCGGCGCAAGGAGCCCGGCGACGACCTGATCTCCGGGCTCATCGCCGCGCACGACGAGGACGACGACCGCCTCACCGAGCAGGAGATGATCTCCACCGCCGTACTCCTGCTGAACGCCGGCCACGAGGCCACCGTCAACGCCACGGTCAACGGTTGGTACGCCCTCTTCCGCAACCCCGCCCAGCTCGCCGCCCTCCGTGCCGACCACTCCCTGATCCCCACCGCGATCGAGGAGCTGATGCGCTACGACACCCCGCTCCAGCTCTTCGAACGCTGGGTGCTGGACGAGATCGAGATCGACGGGACCACGATCCCGCGCGGCGCCGAGATCGCCATGCTCTTCGGCTCCGCCAACCACGACCCCGACGTCTTCGCGGCCCCCGACCGCCTCGACCTGACCCGCCGCGACAACCCGCACATCTCCTTCAGCGCCGGCATCCACTACTGCATCGGCGCACCGCTCGCCCGCATCGAACTGGCCGCCTCCATGACGGCCCTGCTGGAACGGGCACCGACCCTGACCCTGGCGGCGGAGCCGCAGCGGAAGCCGAACTTCGTGATCAGGGGGCTGGAAGGGTTGAGCGTCGGGTTGGGGTGACCACCCATTGTCATCCGTTCCGGTCGTCCGGTAGGCCTCTTTGGGGCCTGTGGAAGCACAATGACCTTCATGACACAGGGCACTTCGCCGCAGATGTCGGTGGACGAGTTCGAGCAGATCGAGGCATTCGCGGAACGGGAGATCGAGACGGTCCGATTCGAGTTCCTTGGTGGGCGGATCCAGGTGAGGAAGGGGATGAACGGCAACCACGGGTCTCTCGTCACCCACCTGATCCGGCTCTGGATGGAGGCCGCGCCGGGATTCGGGCTGTACCCGTCCCGGGGACTGAAAGTGGAGGCGTGTCGCCAAGGCCGTGTCCTGCCGGACGGCGTGCTCGCGCCGGTGGGCCACTTCAAAGGGCATGGCGATTGGTCGGACCCCGACGGCGTATTGATGACGCTTGAAGTCACGTCCGCCGACCCCGGTACCCACGCGTGCGACCGTGTGGTGAAGCCCCGGGCATACGCCGAAGCGGGTATTTCCCTCTATCTGCTCATCGACCGGGATGCCCGCCGGGTCGCTGTGCACAGCGACCCGGACCCGGAGTACGGATACCGGGACATCCACGTGGTGAAGCTCGGGGGCAAGGTCTCTCTCCCCGATCCCGTCGGCATCGAACTCGACACCGAGGAACTCAAGCAGTACATCGACTGAGAGTCCGCTGTCAGCCGGTCGCGTCACGTCTCCGGCAGGCTCGCCGCCACGCGCACGACTGCGTCGACCTGCGCGTTCAGCTCCACGAAATCACTCGGCCAGCCCTCGAACTTCACCCACAGCTCCCGGCCGCCCATCGCCACCGACTCCGCGTGCTCCCCCAGACCCAGTCGGTAGATCTTCCGGTACTGCACCCGTGCGGGCGACCGCTCCTCGGAGAGGCGGACCAGGACCGTCATGGGCATATCGGTGCCCGTCTCGGGGTCCCGGTGCGTGGAGCAGCTGATGCCCACCTCGACGCCGTCCCGGTGGCCCACAGCCAGCAGCGAGCCGCGAAAGCGCGGGCTCGCCGGCAGCTCCCACCCTTCCCCGTCGGCGGTGAACGCCGCCGGGTCGGTCTCGCAACGCCCCCCGTTGAGGCAGGCCCAGGCGAGCAGGATCACGCGGCTGTTCTCCCGCCGGTCCGCGCCGCGCTGGTCGTCGCCCAGCGGCATGACGGCGAGCAGGAACCCGAACACGAACATGCCGGCGGCGAGAGCCAGTACCAGCTGCCACGGAAGGCGCAAGAACAAGTCGCAGACGAGGAGGAGGACCGTCGGGAACCCTCCCAAGGCCACACCCGTGACCAGCGTGATCCGCGTATCGCCCGTAAGACTCATGTCATGCAGTAGACCACCGCTTGCTGCCAATTGCCCTTCCCCGGAAGGTGGTTGTGGCGCATGAACAGTCGGCCGTCGAACGGTTCACCCCCACCCGCCCCTCAGGCCGTGAGGTCCCGCCTCCGCAGGCCCGTCAGTCCCGCGGCCGTCAGCGCCGCCGCCAGCCCGAGCAGGAGCGCCACCGGCCCCCACTCCATCCCCCCGCCCGGCAGCTTCGGCAGGTGGCCGAAGGGGGAGAGGTCCAGGACGAGTTGCGGGGCGTTCAGGGCCGGGCCCACCCAGCCGATCAGGAGGACCGCCACGGCGACTCCCCAGGAGGCGGGGGCGCAGAGGCCGGGGGCCAGGCCGTACAGCAGCACCGCGAACCCCCCGATCACCCAGACCGCCGGGAGCTGTACCAGGCAGGCGCCCAGGACCGGGCCCACCTGCCTGCCGTAGCCGACGGCGAAGCCCGCTCCGGCGAGGAGCATGATCAGGGCCGATCCGGCGAACGCGATCGTGAGGTGGCCGGCCGCCCAGCGCAGGCGGCTCACCGGGCAGGCGAGGAGGGGTTCGGCGCGGCCCGAGGTCTCCTCGCTGTTGAGGCGGAGGACCGACGCCACCACGTACAGCGCGGCCAGCAGCCCCAGCGTCCCGATCATCGAGGCGAGGAACGCGTCCGTCAGCCCGTTCCGGCCGCCCATCCGCTCGAAGATCCGGCGGGCGTTCTCGTTGTCGCCGACCAGGTCGGCCGCGCCCTGGGTCAGGCCGCCGTAGACCACGCCGGCCAGGAAGAAGCCGAGCGACCAGCCGAGCACACCGCCCCGCTGCAGCCGCCAGGCGAGCGCGGCGGCGGAGCCGAGGCGGCCGGCGGCCGGGCCGGGACGGGTGGGGAAGAAGCTCATGCCGAGATCGCGCCGCCCGGCCAGGACGTAGGCCACCGCCGCCTGTGCCAGCACCGCGGCCGTGAACAGGAGCAGCACCCACCAGCGTTCGGCGGCGAAGGGCCGCAGGTTCTCCAGCCAGCCCAGAGGGGAGACCCACGTCCACGGCGAGGAGCCTCCCCCAGTGCCGAAAGCCTGGGAGGTGCCCCCAGCGGTCGCCGAGTCGCCCGCCGCGCGGAGCACGAAGGCCGCGCCCAGGACGGCGGCGGTGAGGCCCCTCGCCAGCCGGGCGCTCTCCGTGAGCTGGGCGGCGATCGCGGCCGTCGTCGCGAAGACCATGCCGGTGGCGGCCACGCCGAGGCCGAGGGACAGCGCCCCGGCCGCGCCCTGCCCCGCCAGGCCCGCGGTGACGATCAGGGCCAGCACCCCGTTGGCCACCGCCGCCGCCAGCAGGGCCGCGGTCAGGGCCGCCCGGCGGCCCACCGCGCCCGACGCCACGAGCTCCGCGCGACCGGTCTCCTCCTCGTCGCGGGTGTGGCGTACGACGACGAGCAGGCTGGTCACGGCCGCGAGGAGACCGGCGTACACGCCCACCCGCCACGCCGTCAGGCCTCCGAGCGAGGTGTCGTGGAGCGGGCCGATCAGGGCGCGGAAGGAGGCGTTGGTCTGCAACTGGCTTACCAGGTCGGCGCGTTCGGCCGCCGTGCCGTACAGGCTCCGCAGGGTGCCCGGCATGGAGAGGACCATCAGGGCGTTGACCGCGATCCACACCGGGGTCGTCACCCGGTCGCGGCGGAGCGCGAAGCGCAGCAGGGTGCCGGTGCCGACGAGGGCGCTCATCGGGCGACCGCCCCGTCCTGGTCCTGGTAGTGGCGCAGGAAGAGCTCCTCCAGGGTCGGGGGAGTGGAGGTGAGGGAGCGGACGCCGGTCTCGGAGAGCGAGCGGAGTACGGCGGTGAGCTGGTCGGTGTCGACCTGGAGCCGGACGCGGCGGCCCTGGACGTCGAGGTCGTGGACGCCGGGCAGGTGCGCCAACCCGTTGGGCGGACCGGCGAGTTCGGCGGTCACGCTGGTACGGGTGAGGTGGCGCAGGTCGGCGAGCGAGCCGGACTCGACGGTCCGGCCGGCCCGGATGATGCTGACGCGGTCGCAGAGCTCCTCGACCTCGCTGAGGATGTGCGAGGAGAGGAGAATCGTCCGGCCGCGGTCGCGCTCCTCCCCCACGCAGCGCTGGAAGACCTCCTCCATCAGGGGGTCGAGGCCGGAGGTCGGTTCGTCGAGGATCAGCAGGTCGACGTCGGAGGCGAAGGCGGCCACCAGGGCGACCTTCTGCCGGTTGCCCTTCGAGTAGGTGTGGCCCTTCTTCGTCGGGTCGAGTGCGAACCGGTCGAGCAGGTCGGCGCGGCGGCGGGCGTCGAGGCCTCCGCGCAGGCGGCCGTACAGGTCGATGACCTCGCCGCCGGAGAGGTTGCGCCAGAGAGTCACGTCCCCGGGGACGTAGGCGATCCGGCGGTGCACCTCCACGGCGTCCGCCCAGGGGTCGCGGCCCAGGATCTGCGCGGCGCCCGAGTCGGCGCGCAGCAGGCCGAGCAGCACCCGGATCGTGGTCGACTTCCCGGAGCCGTTGGGACCGAGGAAGCCGTGCACCTCGCCGGCCTCGACGGCCAGGTCGAGGCCGGCCAGGGCCTGGGTGCGGCCGAAGGACTTGTGGAGCCCGGCGACCGTGATTGCCTTCGTCATGGTTCAGAACGTACGCTTCTTTCAGAAAATTGTGAAGTTAAGGAAGTGTCTGAAGCTCGGATAGGGTGAGCCCATGACGGAAACAGCCGGCGGCCGGGACACGGAGGCCGTGTCGAAGTTCGTCGAGTCCTTCGCGGCGCAGCTCGTCGAGGCAGGGATGCAGCGCATGCCCGCCCGTATCTTCGCGGCCCTGCTCGCCTCCGACTCGTCCACCCTGACCTCCGCAGAACTGGGCGAGCAGCTCCAGGTCAGCCCGGCGGCGGTGTCCGGCGGGGTGCGCTACCTGGCGCAGCAGCACATGGTGGCGCGGGAGCGCGAGCCGGGGTCGCGGCGGGAGCGGTACCGGGTGCACAGCAACCAGTGGTACGAGGCGCTCACCAACCGCGAGGCCGTGATCAAGCGCTGGGAGACCGCCCTCAGGGAAGGCGTCACCAGCCTCGGCCCCGAGACCCCGGCGGGGCGGCGGATGGCCGAGACGCTCGCCTTCTTCGAGTTCGTGGACGGGGAGATCGCGGAGATGATGGAGCGGTGGCGGGTGCGCCGGGAGGAGCTGTTCGGCGCGGACTGACCCCGCTCATCCCTTCTCCTCCTGGTCCTTGTACGTCCGCGCCAGGTGTTCCTTGAGCAGGGCGTGGCGGAACTGGTACACGGCGCCCGAGTGGCGCAGGACGCCTCGGCGGTGGGCGTCCTTGAGGAAGGCGTGCACCGCCCAGGGCAGCCGACCGGTCAGCGGCAGCCAGATGCGGGCCAGGACCATCCAGTGGCCCCAGGCGGTCAGCGCGAGCCCGTAGGCCATGGCGATGCCGAGGCCGAAGTCGAGCGTGTAGAACGCCCAGTCCGGGAAGTTGCCGGCGCTCCCGAAGACGAGCCAGCCCACCACCCCGAAGACCAGAGTGTTCAGGAGCGACTGCTGGAGCAGTGCCGTGCGGCTGGTCCTCAGGAGGCGATCGGGGGCGTTGGTGGAGTCGGGCGGGATCGGGGCCGAGAGGGCTGTTGTCAGGGCGTACACGAGTCCGAGCATGGGCCCGTATCCGAGGCCGCTGACGAACGCGGAGACCAGCACGGTCCCGAGCCCGGCCCCGCCCCCCGTCGCCAGGTCGCTCACCAGCGGGCCCATGACCGAGAACACGAGCCCGCCCGAGAACGCGGCCGCGTAGCCGATCGTGAGCCGTGGCCAGATCCTCCGCCGGAAGTGCCCGATCACACCCTTGAGCCGCGGGCGTTCCTCCTCCGGGCCGCCCGCGCCGCCGCCGTAGGCGAGCCCCAGGGCCGGCCCGGACACCAGTCCGCCTACCAGACCGTTGCGCAGTCCGGCCAGGAGGGCCGGTACGAGTGCCGTTCCCGTCACGACGCCGTAGACGAGAGCGGCTGCGAACCAGGTGACGAACCCGAACCCGAATCCGCCGGTGAGTCCTACCGCCAGTCGGCGGCCGAGCGTCCTGCGGGACGGTCTCGTCCGGCCAAGGAGCCGCATGCTGACGCCGGAGGGTTCCCGCGCGCCGCCCCCGTCCGTGAACGCGTATACCAACCCGAACCCGATACCCGTCAGCAGCCCGAGGCCGGCTCCGTGCAGGGGCGCGGCCGCGATCCAGTACGGGGGTTTGGGCGTCACGAACGGCATGAGCGACCACACCACGACCGTGTCGAAGAGCCCGAAGGCGAGCCCGGTCACCGTCCCGACCAAGACCGTGCGCACGGGACGGCTCAGCGTTCTGCTGCCCAGCTCCCACCACTTGAGGTCATGTCCGTCGCCCAGTTGGTGAGCGAGATAGCCGAGCCACTCCTGGACCCGCGCACGGTCCTCGTCTTCGGTCCCGTCCCGGTAGACGACGGGAAGGAAACCGCTCAGCAGGCCGTCCTCGACCGTGTCGCGGGTGCCCGACCGCCCGGCTCTCAGCAACGCCTCCGGTCCGCGGGCCGCGCCCTTGGGGCCGCCGGTACCGCGCTCGCCGTGGACGATCGCGGCCAGGTGGACCATCAGGGGCGTGGACAGGGCGGTGCCCAGCGGGCCGTCGGGGTCGGCCGACATCTCCTGCCGCACCTGTTCCCAGCCGGATCCGGCCTTCGGCGGACTGCTGCGCCGCAGATACTCCACCGCGGCGTCGGGGGAGAGGCCGGCCAAGGTGATCACGGCGGCCCGATGCAGCCCCCTGGTGTCCAGCACGGCTTGCCGGTAGGCGTCGACGCGGCTGGTGAGGACGTACGGCCGGGAGGCGTCGTCGAGTTGGTTGCGGGCCTTGTCCCGCAGACGTTCGGGGATCTCGTCGAAGCCGTCCAGGACGGGCAGGATCAGGTTCCCGCGCACCAGCTCGTCCGCCAGGGTGGTCCCTCCGTCGGCGGTGAGGGCGCGCAGCCACGGCTGGTCGCGGATCAGCTGGCGGCTCAGCCAGGCGTCGAGCGAGTCCTCGTCCAGGTTCCACGACCCGAGGCTGAAGATCTCCGGTACGGCCGCGCCGGGTTCACGGCCCGCCAGCCGCTCCAGGACGAACCGCTGGCTGAGCACCGTCTTTCCCGAACCGACGTCGCCCAGCACCACGAGCCGGCTGTACGGAAGGCGTTCGTGGAGCTCGGCGATCCGGTCCAGATCTCCGGTCAGGTCCTCCGCGTCCCGGTCCCCCCAGACGTTCTCGGGGTGGTCCGAATCGAACGTCTCCTCGTCGGCCTTCGCCCAGAACACGGGCAACCGCATCGGGTCGTCGAGCCGGCGGAGTCTGGCCTCGGCCTGCCAGCGCTTCCCGACCGCCGAGGCCAGTTCGTCGGCCGCCCGGGCCAACTCCTCCGCCGTCGCGGCCGGTCTGTCCGCTCCCCGGGCCAGTCTGCGGATCGCCCTGGCCAGTTCGACCCACCACTGCCTGAGATGGACGTGGACGTGCACCGCGTCGATCTTCCGGGCGTTGATCTGCGTTCCGTCGCCGCTTTGGACGGAAGTCTGGTGGAACGCCGGTTCGTTGCCGGGAGAAGGACCGTCCCCATCGCTCCCGGCCGCCTCCTCAGCCATCCTCCCCCCGGCGCCGCCTGAACCACATCGCGCTCCCGGCACCCGCCGCGACGACGACGCCGACGGCGCCGACGAGGAGGCCGAGGGCGGCGACAGGTGCGGCCGCCCTGCGGCGGCCGACGGCCCTGCGTAAGCCAACTTCTGGGCGGGTAAGGCCAGTTGGTGGTTCATCCGACATGAGCGCACTTTACGGAGGCACACCGGGGGCGGCCGTGGGAACGGTGGAAGCTTCACCGCACGTCCATGACCGGCCGCCCCTGGTGTCCCGGGCGCCCCTGCTGTCCCCGCCCTACCGCTCCTTCGTCTCCTCCAGCACCGTCCGCCCCAGCAGCGCGTACCGCTCCGGTGCCCGGTGCTTGAGGTACTGCGCGTAGCCGACGCCCGTCGCCGCCACCAGCGCCACCAGCCACGGCGTCGCCTTCAGCAGCAGCGAGCCGGACTCCGTGCCGGCCGCGACGCCCATGTTGGACACCAGCAGGACGACCACGGCGAGCATCGCGACACCGCCGATGAGCGGGGCGGCGAAGGTCTTGAACCAGTGCCGGCTCTCGGGGTGGTTCTTGCGGAAGTAGACCAGGACCGCGAACGAGCAGACCGCCTGTACGACCAGGATCGCCATGGTGCCGAGGATGGCGAGCAGGACGTAGAGGGCGTTGTACGGGTCCTTGCCCGCGATCCAGAACGCGGCGATCAGGACGGCGGAGATCACCGTCTGGACCAGGCCCGCGATGTGCGGGGAGCCGTGCCGGGCGTGGGTGCGGCCGACGGTGCGCTGGAGCGAGGGGAGGACGCCTTCCCGGCCCAGTGCGTACATGTAGCGGGCGGCGCAGTTGTGGAAGGCCATGCCGCAGGCCAGCGAGCCGGTGATCATCAGCCACTGCATGAGGACGACCGCCCAGTGGCCGACGTAGTGCTCGGTCGGGTTGAAGAAGAGCGCGAGCGGGTTCGCGGAGGAGGCGGCCTTCACGGCCTCCGTCTCGCCGTTGCCGGTGATGGCCATCCAGGAGACGAAGACGTAGAAGACGCCGACGCCGAGGACCGAGATCATCGTCGCCTTGGGGATGATCTTCTTCGGGTCGCGGGACTCCTCGCCGTACATGGCGGTGGACTCGAAGCCGACCCAGGACCAAAAGGCGAAGAAGAGGCCGAGACCGGCGCTCGTGCCCTTGAAGGCGTTGACCGGGTTGACCGGGGCGAAGGTGAAGCCGTGCGGGCCGCCGCCGTGCAGGGCGACCGAGATCGCCATCGCCGCGAGGACGGTCACCTCGGTGCCGAGGAGGACGACGAGCAGCTTCTCGGCGACGCTGACGCCGAACCAGGTGCCGGTCGCGTTGATGGCCAGCATCAGGATCGCGAACGCCCACCACGGGACGTCGAGTCCGGTCTGGTCCTTGAGGGTCGTGTTGGCGAAGACCGAGAAGATGCCGATCAGCGCCGGTTCGAAGACGACGTACGCGAAGGTGGCGAGCAGCCCCGACGCCAGGCCCGCGGTGCGGCCCAGGCCGTAGGAGATGAAGCCGTAGAAGGCGCCCGTCGAGGTGATGTGCTTCGCCATCGACGTGAAGCCGACGGAAAAGATTGCCAGGACGACCATTGCGACGAGATAGCTCGCCGGGGCGCCGATGCCGTTGCCGGACGACACCATGAAGGGCACGTTGCCGGTCATCGCGGTGATGGGCGCGGCGGTCGCGACGGCCATGAAGACCACCCCGAGCAGACCGATCGCGTTGGGCTTCAGCCGGTGAACCGTGCCCTCACCGTCCGTCCCGCCGCTCTTCCCGCCTGCTTTCGTCGCCGGGGCGACTCCCTCGTCCACTGCCATCGGGGTGGCCCCTCTCCTGCTGTTCGCTGGCTGTACCGGACCGGAACTCTGTAGGCCGAATGAGTCGGTAGAGGGTCTCGGGGCGTTAAATGTTTGTCAACCAGACCTTTAGAAATCTGACGCAATCTGTCGGCAACACCCGGCTCGTACGGTCGCCGCCATGAGCACGTACACGGCCACCCTCGGCGGCGAACGCCACCGCTTCGACTCCCTGGCCCGCCTGCTGGCCGCCGCGAGCCCGGAACGCTCCGGCGACCGGCTGGCCGGCCTCGCCGCCGCGAGCGCCCGGGAACGGGTCGCGGCCCGCTGGGCGCTCGCCGAGGTGCCGCTCGCGACCTTCCTGACCGATCCGGTGATCCCGTACGAGGACGACGACGTGACCCGGCTGATCCTGGACACGCACGACGCGGCCGCCTTCGCACCCGTCGCCGGGCTGACCGTCGGCGAGTTCCGGGAGTGGCTGCTCGCGGCGGACAGCGGGGCGCTGGCCGCGGTGGCGCCGGGGATCACGCCGGAGATGGCCGCCGCCGTGTCCAAGCTGATGGGGAACGCGGACCTGGTCGCCGTCGCCCGCAAGGTGCGCGTGGTCACCGCGTTCCGCTCCACGATCGGCCTGCCGGGGCGGCTCGCGACCCGACTCCAGCCCAACCACCCCACCGACGACCCGGCGGGCGTGGCGGCCGCCCTGCTCGACGGCCTCCTCCTCGGCTCCGGCGACGCGGTGATCGGCATCAACCCGGCCACCGACAGCCCGAAGGCGGTCCGCGACCTGCTGGAACTCCTCGACGGGGTGATCGGCCGCTACGCCATCCCCACCCAGTCCTGCGTGCTGTGCCACGTCACCACCAGCGTGGACCTGATGGAGCGCGGCGCCCCGGTCGACCTGGTCTTCCAGTCCATCGCCGGCACCGAGGCGGCGAACGCCTCCTTCGGGGTGACCCTCCCGCTGCTCGACGAGGCGTACGAGGCGGCGCGCGGGCTGCGCCGGGGGACCGTCGGCGACAACGTCATGTACTTCGAGACCGGGCAGGGCAGCGCCCTGTCGGCCGACGCGCACCACGGCGTCGACCAGCAGACGGTGGAGGCACGGGCGTACGCGGTGGCCCGCCGCTACGACCCGCTCCTCGTCAACACCGTCGTCGGCTTCATCGGCCCGGAGTACCTCTACGACGGCCGGCAGATCCTCCGGGCCGCCCTGGAGGACCACTTCTGCGGCAAGCTCCTCGGCCTGCCCATGGGCCTGGACATCTGCTACACCAACCACGCCGACGCCGATGACGACGACATCGCCACCATGCTGACCATGCTCGCCGTCGCGGGCGCCTCCTTCGTGATCTGCACACCGGGCGGCGACGACATCATGCTCAACTACCAGTCGGCCTCCTACCACGACGCGTTGTACCTGCGCGAGGTGCTGGGCCTGCGCCCGGCGCCGGAGTTCGAGGCCTGGCTGGAGTCGATCGGGCTGCTGGCGGAGGACGGCGGGGTGCGCGAGGTCAGCGGCCATCCGCTGACGGCGATCGGAAGGGAACTGGCCGCATGACCGGGACGGCTGTCAGGAACGACGAGCTGTGGCCGCTGCTGCGCCGCCACACCCAGGCACGGATCGGTCTCGGCCGCTCCGGCTCCGCCCTCCCCACCCGGCACCGCCTGGGCCTCCAGGCCGCCCACGCGGCCGCCCGGGACGCGGTGCACTCGCCGTTCGACCCGGACGCGGTGGCGGCGGGCCTGCGGGGCCTGCCGACGGTACGGGTCCGCAGCGCGGCCGGCGACCGGCTGACCTACCTGCAGCGCCCCGACCTGGGCCGTCGGCTCGACCCCGTGGACCGGGCGCACCTGCCGGCCGACGGTGACGGTGACTGGGACGTCGTCTTCGTGGTCGCCGACGGTCTGTCCAGCCGGGCGGTGCACGAGCACGCGGCGGCGGTGGTGCGGGCGACGGCGGCCCGCCTGACCGGCTGGCGCATCGCCCCGGTGGTGCTCGCCGAACAGGCCCGGGTGGCCCTCGGCGACGACATCGCGCACACGATGGGTACGGCGCTGGTGGTCGTCCTGATCGGGGAACGGCCCGGCATGTCGGCGGCGGACTCCCTGGGCGCGTACCTGACGTACCGGCCGGTGCCCGGCGTGACCACGGACGCGGACCGCAACTGCCTGAGCAACATCCGGCCGCCCCTGGGGCTGACCTACGAGGCGGCGGCGGGCAAGCTGGCCGCGCTGCTGAGCAGGGGCCGTGAGCTGGGACGGACCGGGGTGGCCCTGAAGGACGAGAGCGACGCGGACGGCTTGGAGCCACTCCCTGCGACGTCACCCACTGCGACGTCACCCGCTACGACGTCACCCGCTACGGCGCCCCCGGCACCGTAAGCCCCCAGGCCCCCTCCACCACCCGCCACGTCCGGCGCCGTACCGGGCCCGTCACGCCGCCGTCGGCCCGGTAGCGGAAGTCCGAACCGGTCACCGTCACCGTGCGCCCGGCGGCCCGTACCGGGGTCGCCTCGGCGCCCACCGACAGCGGGCGCACCTCCACCTCGGCCAGCCCGTCGAGGCCGCCCGGGGTCACCGAGATGCCCTCCACGGGCTGGTCCAGGTCGACCACCGTCTCCCCGTCGACCTCGACCCGCAGCCGCGCGGGCGGCCCGGGGCGGGGCACGGCCGGGACCGGGCGGGGGCCCGACAGGGACCGTACGAGGTGCTGGTAGGGCCGCAGCCACCCGCGCGCCGCCGGCACCGGTTCCGGAGCCATCGCCACGGCCGCCAGCGGCGGTATCCGCAGTGCGCCCAGCACCACCCCGTCGCTGTCGTCGACCAGCAGGTCCAGGCGCCGTTCCACCCCGTCCAGGACCGCCCGTGCCGCCGCCACGGCACCGGCGGGCACCCCCAACGTGTGCGCGACGCTCAGCGCGCCCCCGACCGGGACCATGGACAGCACACACCCGGCCAGCTCCCGCCGGCGGTGCAGCAGGGTCACCGTACGGACCAGGGCGCTGTCGTCGCCGACGACCACCGGCCGCCGCGAGCCCCGGCGGGCCAGGACGCGGGCGAATTCCTCGGGGCCGTCCGGCATGCACACCTTCGTGGCCGCACCCGCGCTGAGCACGTCTTTCGCGATCCGGACGGACTCACCGTCCGTTTCCCGTGCCGCCGGATCGATGATCACCAGCAGCTGATCGGACGTCGCGAATGTCGCCACCTCGGTCGTGCCTCGCTTCCTCGGGTAGCATCACTGTGCAAGAGCCCCTTGCGCTATTGCGCCAGGGGCTTCGTCTATTCCGGGGCATCCGGGTCCGACGGTTGTGCGGCCAACGACGGTCGCGGTGGTACGCGGCGACGAACCCTACGCGTACGCCCCTGACCTTGGACATGCCCCGCCCGGAAGGGGTGTACGCGCGTGCCCGCACTTGTGCTGCTCGGTGCTCAGTGGGGTGACGAAGGCAAGGGAAAGGCGACGGACCTGCTAGGCGGATCCGTCGACTACGTAGTGCGTTACCAGGGCGGCAACAACGCCGGCCACACGGTCGTCGTCGGCGACCAGAAGTACGCGCTGCACCTGCTCCCTTCCGGAATCCTCTCGCCTACGTGTGTTCCGGTCATCGGCAACGGAGTCGTCGTCGACCCGTCGGTCCTGCTCTCCGAGCTGAGCGGTCTGAACGAGCGTGGCGTCGACACGTCCAAGCTCATGATCAGCGGTAACGCGCACATCATCACGCCGTACAACGTGACCGTCGACAAGGTGACGGAACGCTTCCTCGGAAAGCGGAAGATCGGTACGACGGGGCGCGGTATCGGCCCGACCTACGCCGACAAGATCAACCGGGTCGGCATCCGGGTCCAGGACCTGTACGACGAGTCGATCCTGACCCAGAAGGTCGAGGCGGCCCTCGACGTCAAGAACCAGATGCTGACCAAGCTCTACAACCGGCGCGCGATCGCCGTCGAGCAGGTCGTGGAGGAGCTGCTCGGCTACGCGGAGAAGCTCGCTCCGTACGTCGCCGACACGGTCCTGGTCCTCAACCAGGCGCTGGAGGAGAACAAGGTCGTCCTGTTCGAGGGCGGCCAGGGCACGCTCCTCGACATCGACCACGGCACGTATCCGTTCGTGACGTCCTCGAACCCGACCGCGGGCGGCGCCTGCACCGGCTCCGGTGTCGGCCCGACGAAGATCTCTCGTGTCATCGGCATCCTGAAGGCGTACACGACCCGCGTCGGCGCCGGCCCGTTCCCGACCGAGCTCTTCGACGCGGACGGCGAGGCGCTGCGCCGGATCGGCGGCGAGCGGGGTGTGACGACGGGCCGCGACCGCCGCTGCGGCTGGTTCGACGCGGTCATCGCCCGCTACGCGACCCGCGTGAACGGCCTGACCGACTTCTTCCTCACCAAGCTCGACGTCCTGACCGGCTGGGAGCAGATCCCGGTCTGCGTCGCGTACGAGATCGACGGCAAGCGGGTCGAGGAACTCCCGTACTCGCAGACCGACTTCCACCACGCGACGCCGATCTACGAGACCCTGCCCGGCTGGTCCGAGGACATCACCAAGGCGAAGTCCTTCGCGGACCTGCCGAAGAACGCCCAGAACTACGTCAAGGCGCTGGAGGAGATGTCCGGCGCCCCGATCTCCGCGATCGGCGTGGGCCCGGGCCGGGACGAGACGATCGAGATCAACTCGTTCCTGTAGAGCTGCGGTTGGACGACGCACTTGGGCCGGTCTTGGCAATCCTTGACCGGCCCTTGGGCTTTCCGTGGTTACGCCGGTAACGGGCGACGGCCAGCATCTACGCGGGTAGCCCGCCGCCTCCCGCCTGCCACACCCGTCCTCTCCGCCTTCCCAGGAGCCCTGAATGCCCGTCAATCCCATGAACCGCCGTGAGTTCGTGCAGAAGTCCGCCGTCACCGGCGCTGCGGTGGCCGTCGCGGGAACCGTCGGTACCGGCACCGCCCAGGCCGCCGAGTCCGGCCACGGCCACGCCAAGCCGCCGAAGGCGCCCAAGACCTGGTCGTTCTCCATCCTGGGCACCACCGACCTGCACAGCCACGTCTTCAACTGGGACTACTACACCAACGCGGCCCCGGTGGACTCCAAGGGCAACACGTACGGCATCGCGCGCATCGCCACGCTCGTGAAGAACATCCGCAAGGAGAAGGGCGAGCACCGGGTGCTGCTCGTCGACGCGGGCGACATCATCCAGGGCACGTCCCTGGCGTACTACTACGCGAACGTCGACCCGATCACCGGCAAGGACGGCAAGCGCGGCCCCAAGCACCCCATGGCGATCGCCATGAACGAGATGCGCTACGACGCGGCCGCCCTCGGCAACCACGAGTTCAACTACGGCATCGACGTCATCCGCACCTTCGAGAAGCAGTGCGACTTCCCGCTGCTCGGCGCCAACGCCCTGGACGCCAAGACGCTGAAGCCGGCCTTCCGGCCCTACACCGTCAAGCACATCAAGGTCCCGCACGGCCCGGACATCAAGGTCGGCATCCTCGGCCTCACCAACCCGGGCATCGCCCTGTGGGACAAGGACAACGTCTCCGGGAAGATGGCCTTCACGGGCCTGGTCGAGCAGGCGAAGAAGTACGTGCCGCGGCTGCGCGCCCTCGGCTGTGACGTCGTCTTCCTCACCGACCACTCGGGCCTGGACGGCTCGACCTCGTGGGGCGACGAACTCCCCTATGTGGAGAACGCGTCGAACCTGGTCGCCGAGCAGGTCCCCGGCATCGACGCGATCCTCGTCGGCCACACCCACGTCGATGTCCCGACGTACACGGTGAAGAACGCGGAGACCGGCGAGGAGGTCCTCCTCTCCGAGCCGTACTGCTACGGCTACCGCCTCTCCGTCTTCGACTTCGAGCTGGAGCACGTGCACGGCTCCTGGAAGATCACCAAGAAGACCGCCACCACCCTGAACAGCAACACGGTCGCCGAGGACCCGCGGATCACCGAACTCCTCACCGCCGACCACAACCTGGTCGTCAAGTACGTCAACACGGCGATCGGCACCTCCACGCAGAACATGTCGACGGCGGAGGCCTGCTGGAAGGACGTGCCCGCCATCGACTTCATCCACGAGGTCCAGGCGGAGGCGGTGAAGGCGGGCCTGTCCGCGGCGGACGCGGCGCTCCCGCTGATCTCGGTGGCCGCGTGCTTCAGCCGCACCGCCGACATCCCGGCCGGCAACGTGACGATCCGCGACATCGCCGGTCTCTACATCTACGAGAACACGCTGTACGGCAAGAAGCTGACCGGCGCCCAGCTCAAGGACTACCTGGAGTACGCGGCGAAGTACTACCACCAGGTTCCGTCCGGCACCGCGGTGGACACCGCCACCCTCACCAACGCCAACAGCTTCTGGGACTACATGTACGACACCGCGTCCGGCGTCTCGTACGAGATCGACATCGCGGCGGCCGAGGGCTCCCGCATCAAGAACCTCACCTACAACGGCGCGGCGGTCGCCGACGACCAGGTCTTCGTCGTCGCCGTCAACAACTACCGCGCCAACGGCGGTTCCGGCTACCCGCACATCGCAGCCGCGGAGACCGCGTACAGCTCCACCAACCAGGTCCGGGACCTGATGATCGCCTACGCCACGGCCAAGGGCACCATCGACCCGTCGACCTTCGCGGCCACCAACTGGAAGCTGACCCAGGGCGGCACGCCCGTCTTCTAGTACCTCGCCGATGTGCCATGCGGTGGCCCCACCCTCGGGTGGGGCCACCGCTTTTTCTTTTTCCCGAACAAGAGGGACCTGTCGATTTCATTTGTGGATTTCATTGTTTCTGTGAATCCTGAAAATCTTGCGCCGCCCATAAATGGACGCTGTTATCCGATCGGACTTTCGCATTGAGTGTCAACGTTGTTGTTGGTAATGTCCGCCGCGCGTTCCCACACTCTTCCGACCAGCCAACGGATGCTTCCGTATGGCTAGTTCGGCATGCCGAAGGGGTAGTCAATGAGCAAAGAAAGAACCCGCCTGGTCCGCTCCAGGCGGACTCGTCGGGCCGTACTCGGAGCTGCCACGGCTCTGGTCCTCGCCGGTGGTGGATTCGCCGTGGCGAATGCGTCCACGCCCGCCGGTGAGAAATCCGCCGCGGGCGTCCAGCGGCCGGTCGACAAGCAGGCCAAGGGCACCGCGGCCGTCGTCAGCGCCACCAACGCCTTCCTGAACACCCTGACCTCCGACCAGCAGGCCTCCACCCTGCTGGACCTCACCCAGGCCAACGCGACCGCCTGGTCGAACCTCCCCTGCGGCGGGACCTGCCGCCCCGGCATCCAGTTCAGCACCCTGTCGGACGACCAGCTGGCCGCCGCCGAGGCCCTGCTGAAGACGGCCCTGGGCACCGGCAAGGACACCGGTTACGAGCACGTCCTGCAGACCCTCAAGGCCGACGACGTGCTCGCCTCGGCCGAGAGCACCAGCTCCTCCTCGGCCGCACCGACGGACGCGCCCACGGCGACCGACTCGGCCTCCGCCGACCCCTCCGCCACCGCAACCGACTCCGCCTCCGCGGCGCCCACCGACGTCCCGACCGGCGCGCCGCCCTCCGGTGGCGGCGGCGCGGGCGGCTTCTCGTACGGCAGCGGCTACTACTACCTGGCGCTCCTCGGCACCCCGTCCAAGACCGGCACCTGGCAGCTGCACTTCGGCGGCCACCACCTCGCCGTGAACATCACGTACAAGGACGGCAAGGTCTCCGGCGCCAGCCCCTTCTTCACCGGCGTCGAGCCGACCAGCTGGACCGCGGACGACGGCACCACGTACGCGCCGCTGGCGAAGTTCCGCGACGGCCTGCTGAAGCTGACCGGCAGCCTGAGCACCTCGCAGCTGGCCGAGGCCAAGCTGTCGGAGTCGTTCAGCGACGTGCTGCTCGGTCCCGGCAAGGACGGCGACTTCCCGGAGACCAAGGAGGGCATCAAGGCCAGCGAGCTGTCGCCGAAGCAGAAGAAGCTGGTCCTGGCGGCGATCCACCCGTGGATCGCGGACGTGGACGACGCCACCGCCGCCCAGCTGATGAAGACGTACGCGAAGGAGCTCGACCAGACCTACGTCGCCTACTCCGGCGGCACCGGCCTGGACACCCAGGGCGACTACGTGCGCATCGACGGTCCCAGCGTGTGGGTCGAGTTCGTCTGCCAGAACGGTGTCGTGTACCAGGACCAGGTCCACTACCACACCGTGTACCGCGACCACACCCGCGACTACGGGAACGAGTTCTCCTTCTCATGACCGGACCGCGAAACTGGCTGACCAACGCCCTGACACGCCTGGTGGCCGGGATCGCGATCGTGGTGCCGGCGGCGCTCCTGCTCGGGGCGTCGCCGGCCGCCGCGCATCCGATGCCGCACTCGGTGGTGCAGCTGGACGTCTACAGGTCCTCGGTGTCCGCCCGGCTGGAACTGCCGGTCTCCGACTTCTCCCGGGCCAGCGGCATCGACCTCGACGACGTCACCGGCAGGACCGTCCCGGCCGCGCAGGCGAAGACGATCCGCGCCTACCTCGCCCAGCACATCCACCCGACCACCACCGGCGGCAAGGCGTGGCAGGTCGCCGTCGGCTCGATGCACCTGAGCGCCACCCAGCAGACGTCCACCGGCCCCTACCGCGAACTGACCGTCGCCGCGGTCCTCACCCCGCCCGCGGGCGCCGACGTACGCCACTTCACCTTCGACTACGACGTGATCGTGCACCAGGTCGTCACCCACGTCACCCTCGTGACGGTCCGCCAGGACTGGGCGAACGGCCAGGTCGACGGCAAGGGAACCACCCAGGTCGGCACCATCGAGCTGGACATCCGGCACATGAAGGTCCCGGCCCTGAAGGTCGACCTCGGCCCCGGCAGCGCCTGGCGCGGCTTCGTCGCCATGGTCGAACTGGGCGGCAACCACATCCTCACCGGCACCGACCACCTGCTCTTCCTGCTGATCCTGCTGCTGCCGGCCCCCCTCGCCGCGACCGGCGGCCGCTGGACCGGCCTGGTCGGCCCCCGCAAGGCACTGACCCGCATCGGCGGCATCACCCTCGCCTTCACCGCGGGCCACTCGATCGCCCTGGCCGCGAGCTCCCTGGGACGGCTCGACATCCCGTCCTGGCCGGTGGAGGCGTTCATCGCCGCGAGCATCCTGGTCGGCGCGATCCACGCGATCCGCCCCCTCTTCCCCGGCCGGGAAGCGGTCGTGGCGGGCGTCTTCGGCCTCGGCCACGGCATGGCGTTCTCCTTCGTACTGGCCGAGATGCACCTCTCCACCGGCCAGTTGGTCACCAGCCTGCTCGGCTTCAACCTGGGCATCGAACTGGTCCAGCTGCTGCTGGTCTGCCTCGCCCTGCCCTCGCTCCTGGTCCTCGCCCGGCTGCGCGTCCAGCCCGCGCTCCGCCTGACCGGCGCGACGCTCACCGGGATCGCGGCCCTCGGCTGGCTGGTCGACCGCCTCGGCCTGCCCAACCCCGTCGCCCGCGCCGCCGACAGCGCCGGCTCCCACACCACACTGCTGCTGGTCACCCTCACGCCGGCCGCACTCGTCAGCACCGGATGGACGCTGGCCACCCGCCTGCGCGGCACCCCACCGGGCGGGCTCAGGCCCCGATGGCGTGCAGCCCCGGACCGGTCATGAGCCTGCGCAGGCCGCCCTCGGCCGCCGGATCCGCCGGGGTGACGGCGATCAGGCACTGGTCCGAGCCGTCGAGGGTGGCCAGCGTGTCGTAGCAGAGAGCCAGTTCGCCGACGACCGGATGCCGGATGCGTTTGCGGCCGTGGGCGCGCTGCCGCACCGTGTGGTCCTCCCACCACGCGGTGAACTCCGCGCTCCCGTCCCGCAGTTCGGCGATCACCTCGTGCAGCCGCGGGTCGTCCGGGTGGCGTGCGAGGTTCGCCCGCAGGTTGCCGACCGTCTCACGGGCCACCCGCGCCCAGTCCAGCTGGACCTCGCGCATGCCCGGCTCCAGGAACAGCACCCGCGCGGTGTTGCCGCCGAGCTCCCCGGCGGTACCGAAGTCCGCGCCGAGCAGCGCCGTCGCGGCCGCGTTGTGGGCCAGCACGTCGAAGCGGAAGTCGACGACATAGGCCGGGATCAGCGGCATCCCGGCCAGCAGCACGCGCAGCGAGTCGCCGACCGGGGCGGACAGGTGCCGGGCCACCGGGGTCTCGTCCCGCGCGAGGAGATGCAGATGGTGCCGCTCGGACGGCGACAGCCGCAGCGCCTGCGCCACCGCGTCCAGCACGGCCGCGCCCGGCATGCCGACCCGGCCCTGCTCCAGCCGGATGTACCAGTCGATGCTGACGGCGGCGAGCTGCGCCACCTCCTGCCGCCGCAGCCCCGGCGTACGGCGCCGGCCCACGTCCGGCAGCCCGACGTCCTCGGTCCGCAGCCGCGCCCGCATGGCGCGCAGGAACTCACCGAGCTCGGCACGCCTCGGTCCCCGCTCACCCGCCACGCCCGCCGTCCCTTCCACGCCCACCACGCCCACCACGCCCGCCATGATCCCGACCCCGGCCGCGCGCTGTCGACCCGCGAGCCTGGTATCCCGAATGCCAGCAATCCAAGAGCCTTCCTGCCGCCGTCCCGCCTCCTTGATCGTGGTGCCACCGCAGTCACCCCACCCACCACCCAGGAGGGCACCATGAGAACGTCGATCCGAGCCGCCGCCGCGCTGACCGCGGCCGCCGCCGCCGTCACCACCGGCGTCACCACGGCCGACGCCGACACCCACACCGGCCGCGCGGACGACGGAGGGTACGGCTACACCCAGGTCCGCAAGGCCGTCCCCGACTCCGCCGCCCGGTTCACCGTCACCAGCCCCGACATCCGCGACGGCGGCACCGTCCCGGCCGACTCCTACGCGGGCGCCGCCTTCGGCTGCTCCGGCGACAACAAGCAGATACGGCTGTCCTGGCACGGCGCCCCCAAGGGCACCCGCAGCTACGCGGTCACCATGTTCGACCCCGACGCCCCCACCGGCTCCGGCTTCTGGCACTGGCAGACCTGGGACATCCCCGCCACCAGCACCGAACTGGGCTCCACCCTGCCGGCCGGCGCGGTCGCCGGCACGAACGACGTCGGCCAGACCGGCTACCTGGGCCCCTGCCCGCCGGCCGGCGACATCACCCACCACTACCGGATCACGGTCTACGCCCTGGACACCCCGAGCCTGCAACTGCCCGCGGCGACCCCGGCCGCACTCACCCGCTTCACCATGTCGACCCACGTGATCGGCACGGCGACGATCACGGCGACGGCGCGCAGGTAGGCCGTCCGGTCGGCCGTCCGGTCGGCCGTCCGGTCTGTCGTCCGAGGTACGTCCGCAGGGCCTCACGCCCGCCACCAACTGACCGTTGGGGCCGCCCGCTTCTCGGCAGTGTCGTGCTTCCACGGGCCGAGTCAAGGGCGCTCCACTCCGCTGCGCTGCGTTCCGCGTCGGCTACGCCGATGGGCCTCCGGCCCACCCTTGACACACCCCGCTCCACCACGGGTCAGAAGCGAGCGAGCGGCCCGGAAAGGCGGGGTCCCGACCGGCGTCCACGCCGACCGTCCGCCACACCCGCACCGCCGGCCGACGAGCGCGGACGGCCCACGGGGGGCACGCCGGCCCGGCCAAGCGGCGGGTGGTGGGTGGTGGGTGGTGGACGGCGAGCGGCGGGTGGTGGGTGGTGGGTGGTGGACGGCGAGCGGCGGGTGGTGGGTGGTGGGTG
>NZ_JBEYVI010000005.1:138942-277395 GCF_040643955.1 Streptomyces sp. NPDC047061 | reverse complement strand
GGTGGGTGGTGGACGGCGAGCGGCGGGTGGTGGGTGGTGGGTGGTGGACGGCGAGCGGCGGGTGGTGGGTGGTGGGTGGTGGACGGCGAGCGGCGAGCGGCGAGTGGCGGGTGGCGAGCGGCCACAACACGGATGCCCCACCCCCCCCGAAGGAGGGCAGGGCATCCGTGCGTTGGGGAGGGGGCTCAGCCGATGTGGTAGACGGTGACGGTCACCTCTCCGTCCGGGCCGGGGATGGTGTACGCGCCGGGGCCGTGGAAGGGCTCGCAGCCCTGGGCGAGGATGTCGTCGGCGTTGTAGCCGGTGTCGTCCTCACCGACGTAGGCGCACACCTCGGTGATCAGGTGGTCGGCGAACCTGTGCGTGAAGCCGGCCTCGGGGTAGCGCGGCACGGTGGGGGTGTTGATGTCCAGGTCCGGGTGTTCCCACAGGGTCGTCTCCCGTAGGCCGCCATCCTTCACGTAGACCCGCCCATAGGGTTCGGGAAGGTTGTTGTTGTCGTTCTCCTGAGGGTTGGAGAACTCGATCGAGTAGGTGACGAGCCCACCGGGGTACCGCGCCTGCGCAGCGGACTGCGCCTGAGCCGATCCGGCACTCACCGCTCCGGCCAGCAGCAGCCCCATCGAGGCGACGGCCGCCACGCGACCCATGGACGTCGAACGCATCCCTGATCCCCTTTCACTCAATGTAGCCACCTGGCTACGCTTCGAAGATAGGGGTGGTCAGGAGGTCAATCGGCAAGTGCTCCTGGCAAACCACTCTGGCGGATGGCGCCGATGTTCTCCGGTCATGGTCCAGTGCGCCGGGTCGCCAACCCCCTCGCCCACGTGACCAGTTCGCGCCCTCGGGCCGGATGGCGGCCGGGGACGCGCAGCACCGCGACCCGCCACCACACCCACGTCCCGCCCCGTGGGTGGAGGCTATTGGCGGATTTGTGTCACGACCGGTCGGGGCCGGGGCTGCCCTGCCTGGGGTAATAGGCCTTGGCTGCGCACAAATCCACCAATCACCCCTCTCCCAGTGGCCGATGGGGCGCGCGTGGCTCGTGTGGCGAGGTGCCGTGGGCGTGTGTCCCACTCGCCGTTCGCCGCTTGGCCGGCCCGGCGTGCTTGCGAGGCGGGAGCGCGCCCGTCGGGCAACGATGCGGACGCAGCCGACGGCTGACCGCGAACGCCGGTCAGGGCCCCCGCTTCCTTCCGGCCGCTCGCTCGCTTCTCTCCCGTGCTGGAGCGAGGTGTGTCAAGGGTGGCCCGGAGGGCCATCGGCGCAGCCGACGCGGAACGCAGCGCAGCGGAGTGGAGCGCCCTTGACTCACCTCGCGGAAGTACGACACTGCCGAGAAGCGAGTGGCCCGACGGTCACTTCGCGAGCTGCGTGAGGAAGCCGACCCAGGCGGCGGGGGAGAGGGCGAGGTGGGGGCCGCCGGGGGCGGTCTTGGAGTCGCGGAGGTGGACGGTGTGGGGGCAGGGGGATATTTCGAGGCAGTCGCCGCCGCCGTCGCTGTAGGAGGACTTGCGCCAGGTGTAGGCGGTCTCGACGCAGTTGCCGCCCCCGTCGTCGCTGTAGCTGGACTTGAACCACCGAAGGGTGCCGGTGCGGGTCATCTCTTCTCTCCTGCCAACCGTTCGATGAGGCTCACCGAGTCGTCGGTACTCAGGGCCTGTGCGCGGATCTTCGCATAGCGGTGGGCGAGTTGGGACACTTCCTCCGG
Source organism: Streptomyces sp. NPDC047061 (assembly GCF_040643955.1). Taxonomy (NCBI): domain Bacteria; kingdom Bacillati; phylum Actinomycetota; class Actinomycetes; order Kitasatosporales; family Streptomycetaceae; genus Streptomyces; species Streptomyces sp. NPDC047061. The sequence continues at coordinate 275,684 of NZ_JBEYVI010000005.1, read as the reverse complement.
TTCGCTGACCAGGATGCCCTGGTCCTCGATCTCCATGTAGACGACGTGCTCGTGCTCCGCGGTCACCACCATCTTCATGGGGCCGCGAGCCCCGGCGTACGTGCCCCGCAACCCCCGCTCCATCGGCAGCACTTGCAGACACACATTGTCCCGCCGCGCGTCCTCGACGAGCGAGAGCAGTTGTGTGCGCAGTACCTCCCAGGAGCCGAACGGCCGCCGCAGCACGCTCTCTTCGAGGATCAGCTCGATCATCGGCGTCGGCTCCCGCTTGAACAGCGCCCGGCGGGCCAGCCGCGCCTCGACCAGTTCCTCCCGCTTCTGCTCGGAGACCGGCGGGAAGCCGCCTCCGATCAGTGCCCGTGCGTAGTCCTCGGTCTGGAACAGGCCGTCGACCACGTGCGTCTCGTACGACGAGATCGTGACCGCCCCGGCCTCCAGCTCCGAGAAGCCCCGGAACCGAGGCGGGTACTTCTCCAGCAGCATGTACTTGCGGGCCTTCTCGAAGATCCCCATGCCGCCGCCGATCGCCTCCTCCAGCTTCACCAGCATCTTGTCGCTGGCGGGCTGCGCGCACGTCTCCATGGCGCTGATCGCGGATGCCGTGTAGCCGGTCCGCCGCCCCAACTCCTCCTGCGTCAGCTCCTGTTGCTCTCGCAGTGCCTTCGCCAGGGCGGCCACCATCTGTGCCGTGCCGCTCGCTTCCTCTTTGTTCTCCGCCCGCGCCATTGCGGTCACCCCCGAACTCAACCGAACTCAACCGGTCACAACCAACCCACCCCGATATCCGACCGTATTCGACGGTCGACTCAGAGTCATGGCGACGGTAGCCCCACCTCCCCAAACTGGTCCCATGAACACGCAAAGTGACCAGTTAAACCTCGGCTGGCTGCCGGCCTCCGGTGTTCAACTCCGCAAGGCCGGTGTCCAGTTCGACGCGGTGCGGGTGGACGACGGGGAGTGGGGGCGGCAACTCGCCGACCGGCTCGCGGCGATGACCGGGGGTGACCCCGGCCCCGTCATCGAGGTCGCCAGCGGGCGGCGGTGCGTGTACTTCCTGGTTCCGGCCGGGAGTACGGATCACCTGCCCTGGCCTGCGGAGGTGACCAGACTGACCGCCGTTCCGGCCCGGGTGTCGTACATCCCGATTCCCGCGCTGGACGACATGACGTGGCCGTTGGCCTGGCGCTATCGGCCCACCGCGCACGGGCGCTTCGTGCACACGCGATTGCTGCGGACCGCGCTTCACTCGCCGGAGTGAATTGCGTCAACACGCGGGCAGAAAAAAGGGATTGTGGCTTGCGTTCGGCTCTTTGCGAGGCCCTAAAGTCACGATCAACGAAATGCCCCCGCGGTGCGCCAACACCCGGGGGCCCGACACCTGGAGAGAACAGCTCCGATGCGCGTTCATCGTACGGCGCCCCTGCGCTCCTTCGCAGCCTTCGCCAACTCCCGTTTCGGGGACCGACGTCTGTCCTGGGGAGCGGTAGGCGTACTGACGTACCTCTTGGGGCTGCCGAACGGTTCCTGGATCACCGAGCGCATCCTCGCGGCACAGCGCGGCGAAGGGTGCATGTCGGTCGTCGCGTCCCTGCGTGAGCTGGAGGAACGGCGGTATCTGCGGCGGGTGGTGCGACGGGATCCGGTGACTCGGCAGTACTCGACGACCTGCGAGGTATTCGAGAGGCCGTACGAATCCGAGTCACCTGCGGGTGAATTGCAAAAAGTTCGCCCCGTGGCGGCGTAGCTCAAAATGAAGAGAATCCGATGACCGCCTTGCTTGAACGGCCCGGCACGGTATACCGGAGGTATACTTGCGTCATGGCTGACACCACCGTCAAGGTCGACCCCGCTGTCCGTGATCGCCTCATGGTGCTCGCCCGGGAGCGCGGGATGACCATGCGCGATCTGATCGCCGAGCTCGCGGGGGCCACTCCCACGCAGGAGGAGCTGCGCAAGCGCTACGAGGAGACGAAGGTGTACTGCGAGACGCACTTCGGGGTGACGTTCACCGACGAGGAGCACGACCGGGTGGAGAAGATCTGGCGGGACCTTGAGGCCGGCCGGCCGGTGGACAGCCTGTGAGCGCGACGAGGGCCGGTTCCACCGGTGTGGTCTTCGACGAGTCCGCCCTGCTGGCGCTGGGCTCGGGGAACTCGCTGGCCTCCCACTTCGTGGCGAACACGGAGCACGGGCCGACCCGGCACGTCTACGTTCCCGCGCTCTGCCTGGCCGCCGCCGACGGCATGCGCAAGGGGCTCGCAGAGCATGTCGGCGCACTTCCGGCCGTCGAGATCGTGGAGTTGGACTTCGCGGGCGCGTCCACGGTCGGCGCGCTGCTGCGTGACGGCGTGGAGTGGCGGCTCGGGCACGCGGTCCACCTGTCGCGGCCCACGCTCGACTGGCCCGACGGCCGTCATGTCGTGACCGTCGAACCCGACCGCTACGCCGACATGCCCCTCGTGCGCACGATCAGGCTGCCGCAGCAGAGGTGACTCCGGCCGGGGCGTCCGCCTCCCGGGCGCCCCGCCCGTCAGCTGAACACGATCATCGAGCCCTGGGCCAGGCTGCGGGTCGCCGCCGCGTGCAGGCCGAGCCAGACGTGGCGTTCGCGGGCGAAGGGGCTCGGGTCGTAGGGGGCCGGGACCGCCGGTTCTTCGAGGTCCGTCGGAGCGGCGGGGGGCTGCGGCGGGGCCGGGGGGTTGGCCGGGTCGATGCCGATCGACGGGGCGACGTACTCCAGCTCGCGCAGCAGGGCGTGGGCGGAGCCCAGGGGGCCGCCGCTGGCGAGGAGCTCGTCGCTGGAGAGCGGGTGCGGGAAGTCGACCGGGACGTAGGCGCCCGCGTGGTCGTAGTGCCAGACCAGGTGCGACTGCTGGGCCGTCGACTCGAACATCTCCAGGAGCTGCTCGTAGTCACCGCCCAGGTCGTCCACGGGGGAGACGGGCAGGCCGCAGACCTGGAGGAGATAGGCGCGGCGGAGGAAGTGGAGCGCGTCGTAGTCGAAGCCGGCCACGGGCGCGACCTCGCCGGACAGGCCCGGCATGTACTGGTACACCGGCACCGGGGGCAACCCGGCCTCGGCGAGCACCTTGTTGTATTGCGCGAGTTCCTCGGCGAACGGATTGTCGGGGGTGTGGCACAACACGTCGACCAGCGGTACCAGCCAGAGGTCACAGGCCAAAGAGGGCTCCTAGTATCAGCGCGTTCACAGCAAGTGCTCAGCCAGGTGGTCAGGGAAGAGTAGTCCGTGCGGCGCCGGTCAGCTCCCCTCGTGCAGGTCCCATACCCAGACCCCGCCGGTCCACTTACCGGGTTTTCCGGTCAGGGCCTCCACCGCCTGTCGTAGTTTCTCGTCATTGGGTTGCGGAGCGACCACCAGGACCCCCGCCTTCCAGTACGCGAAGTCCTTCTTGGCCTGCGCCTTCCAGTTCTTGCCGATCACCGGGACCTTCCCGGTGTACCGGACGTCCCGCAGCATGCTGGAGGTGTAGCGCGGGACGGCGCCGTAGATTCCGGTGCGGTCGGTGCCGTAGGGGCCGTTGAAGTATCCGCCGGGGAGCTTGAAGCCGAGCCCCGCGCTGGTCTGCCAGTGCAGGGCCTCCGCGGAGCCGGGGTCCGGGAGCGGGAGGGGGACGAGGGACTCGCCCTTGCCGACGTACGACTTCCACATCCCGCTGCTGATGAACTCCGGGACCGCCTCCCGCGGCTGCGACTTGAGCGGGGCGGGGACGATCGGGAGCAGGGCCAGGGCGACGGCGAGCAGGCCGAAGTACTGGGCGCCGACGCGGCGGGTGGCGAGGATCTTCTCCAGGGCGACGGCCAGCAGGACGCCCAGCGCGGGGGCGCAGATCATCGCCACCCGGCCCTCGATGACGGACTCGAAGAGCGGGAACTTCCGCACCAGCGCCCAGGGGCCCGGATACACCGTCTCCGTCAGCGGGATGCGGATCTCCGGGCCCAGCGACAGCACGGCCGCGGCGACGGAGGTGAAGGCAAGGGCCTTGACCAGCGGCCGCTCCCACAGCCGTACGACGATCCCGAACGCGACCAGGACCAGCGGCCAGCCGTAGAAGGCGTTCTGCTCGGTGGGGTTGAGGGAGAGCTCGTTGGCGCGGCCCGCGTTCCCGAAGAGCATCGAGCGTTCGGAGAAGCCGAGGAGGGACAGGGGGCTGTTTCCGGCGTTGTCGCCGTGCAGGACGCTGTGGTAGCTCTGCGGGCCCGTGAACTGCCAGTAGAGCGGGAAGGCGACCAGCGGCAGGCAGACCGCCCCGGCGATCAGCAGGCCCCTGCCCAGCGGGCGCCACGCCTCCTTCGCCACCTCCGGCCGCGCGACCGCGTACCCGAGGGCGAACAGGACCATCCCCAGCGCCGCCAGCAGGAACGGCTCCTCGCCCAGGAAGACCTGGTAGGCCGCCATCAGGCCGAGCACGATCCCGTCCCGCCGGACCCGGGCGCCGGTGGCCAGCCGCAGGGCGCGGTCGATGATCAGCGGGATCATGAACAGGATCACGAAGTTGGGGTGCGCGTTGGCGTGGCTGACCATCGGCGGCGCGAAGGCCGCGAGGGCCGCGCCGACGAAGGCGGCACCCCGGTGCCGTACCACCCGCTTCACGATCAGCCAGTACCAGGCGACGGCGGTCGCGGCGAGCCCCAGCGCCATGCAGACGGAGAGCGAGACGGCCGGACCGGCCATGAGGGTCAGCGGGGCGAAGGGGACGGAGACGCCCAGCATGACCGTGTTGGCCATGAGGTTCACGCCGTCGGGGAAGTTCTGGAAGTCGGAGAAGAGCGGGTTGCGGAAGTGCGCGAGGTTGTCCGCGGTCACCGCGAAGAACCACTCCCACTGGTTCTGGTCCTGGAGGGAGTCGACGAGATAGCGGTGGTCCGGGTCGAAGAAGCGGCCCGAGTAGAGGGCGACGGAGAGGGCGAGGAAGAGGACGGTGACCAGGAGGTCGGCCGGGCGCAGGCGGCGGACGCGCAGCCGGGCCAGGTCGGCGAGGACCCTCGGGTAGGCCAGCGGACCCACCTTGGAACCGGGCTGATGGCTCCAGCGGACCGGGACCTCGGCGATCGGGTGGCCGCCGCCGTGCAGGTGCTGCAGGACCTCGACGTCGATGCCCCAGCCGTCCAGCCGGGAGTCGGCGAAGGCCTCGCGGGCCAGGTCGCCGTCGAAGAGCTTGAACCCGCACTGGGTGTCCCTGATCCCCGGCACGGCGGTCGCGCGTATCAGCAGGTTCCCGGCGCGGCCGAGCAGCTCGCGCAGCCGGTGCTGGTGGTCGGCTATCTCCGCGCCCGGCACCGCGCGCGAGCCGATCGCCGCCGCGCTGCCCTCGCTGAGCGCCTTGTCCAGCCGCTCCAGTTCCTCGATCGGCGCCGCCAGGTCGGCGTCGGTGACGAGCACGCGGCTGCCGCCGGTCGCTGCGACACCGAGGCGCAGGGCGTTGCCCTTGCCCCGGTTCCGGTCGGCGGTGACCAGCCGGACGTGCGGGTGCCGTAAGGCGGCGACCTCGCGGGTCCCGTCCGTCGAGCCGTCGTCGGAGACGACCACTTCCCAGGAGCCGAAGCGGCTCTCGTTGTCGGCGAGGTAGCGGGTGACGGCGTCGAGGGTCGGGCCGAGCCGTTCCTCCTCGTTGTACGCCGGGATGACGACGGAAAGGTCGACGTTCCCCCGGTCCTCGTCCTCCGTGGTCTCCGTGGGCGCGGTCATCCGTTCTTCTCCGCCAGTCGCTCGATCAGGGCGAGTGAGTGCGTGTTGTACGCGGCGACGATCCCCCGGGCGGCCTCGGTGTCCCGGCGGGACAGCGCGTCGACCAACTCGGTGTGCCGGGACCACAGATACCCGCGTAGATCGGGCAGCCGGCGCAGATGCCGCACCGCGCACACCCAGGACTGCACGCGCAGCCGGTGCAGGAAGTCGGCGAGGTAGGGATTGCCGAACAGGGCCGACAGCTCCCGCCAGAACCTCAGGTCGTAGCCGATGAGGATGGTCAGGTCACCGGCGGTCGCGGCGCGCTGGGCCTCCTCGCCGCGCCGGCGGACCGCGGCGAGGGCGGCCGCGACCCGCGGTTCCTCGGGGTCCTTGAAGGCGGGGTGGAGGCCGTCGGCGAGGGCCTGGAACATGCCGTCGGTGACCAGGCTGCGGGCCTCGATCATGCCCCGGTAGTCGTCGAGCGTGTACTCCGGCACCCGGAAGCCGCGGTGCTGGTCGGCGTCGAGGATGCCCTGCGCGGACAGGTCGACCAGCGCCTCCCGGACCGGCGTGGCGGAGACTCCGTACTGTTCGGCGATCTCCTTGACGGTGAACTCCCGGCCCGGCTGCAGCCGCCCGGCGAGCACCTCGTCACGGAGCGCGTCCGCGATCTGCTGGCGCAGGGTACTGCGGGTCACAGCGCCGTTGCCGGGCATCGTCGGGTGCCTCTCCTCACGCGTACGGGTGACGTGCTCGCTTACAGATACATGTACGAGCACGCCACCTTACGCGTTCGGGTTCCGGGTGTACTCCTTCTGTACCCGGGAAGCTACCCGTGGGTCGGCTGTGAGGAGCGTGAGAGCCGCGCCCCGTCAGGGGCGCGGGGAACTGCGCGACCAGCCCCCACCGGCCCGCAGCCGGAAACGCAGCCTCACGCCACCGTGAACTCGTCGGCCACGCTCAGCGCAGCGTCCAGCGCAGCGAACCCTTCCTTCAGCTCCGGCTCACTCACATTGCACGGCGGCACGACATGCGTCCGGTTCATGTTCACGAACGGCCACAGCCCCTGCTTCTTCGCCTCGGCCCCGAACGCGGCCATCGCCGCGTTGGCCTCCCCGGCCGCGTTGTACGGCACCAGCGGCTCCCGGGTCTCCCGGTTCCTCACCAGGTCGAGCGCCCAGAACATGCCGACCCCGCGGACCTCGCCGACGCTAGGGTGCCGCTCGGCGAGCGCCGCGAGCGCCGGCCCCACGACCTCCGTGCCCAGCCGCTTCGCGTTCTCGACGACCCCTTCCTCGGCCATCACGTTGATCGTCGCGACGGCGGCGGCACAGGCCAGCGGATGCCCGGAGTAGGTCAGCCCGCCCGGGTAGGGCCGCTTGGCGAAGGTCTCGGCGATCCGCTCGCTGATCGCGACACCGCCCAGCGGCACATAGCCGCTGTTCACGCCCTTGGCGAAGGTCATCAGGTCGGGTACGACCCCGAACAGGTCGGCGGCGAACCACTCGCCGGTCCGCCCGAACCCGGCCATGACCTCGTCCAGGACGAAGACGATCCCGTACTTGTCGCAGATCTCCCGGACCCCCGCCAGATACCCGGCAGGCGGCACCATGATCCCGGCGGTCCCGGGGATCGTCTCCAGCACGATGGCCGCGACCGTACCCGGCCCCTCGAAGGCGATGGTCGTCTCCAGGTGCTCCAGCGCCCGGGCGGTCTCCTGCTCCTCGGTCTCCGCGTAGAAGCGGGAGCGGTAGAGGAAGGGCGCCCAGAAGTGCACGACCCCGGCGGCGGCGCCGTCGGAGGCCCAGCGGCGCGGGTCGCCGGTGATGTTGATCGCCTGCTGGGTGCCGCCGTGGTACGAGCGGTAGGCGGAGAGCACCTTCGGGCGCCCGGTGTGCAGCCGGGCCATCCGGACGGCGTGCTCGATGGCGTCGGCGCCGCCGTTGGTGAAGAAGATCTTGTCAAGGTCCCCGGGCGTGCGCTCGGCGATCAGCCGCGCCGCCTCCGACCGCGCCTCCACGGCGAAGGCGGGCGCGAAGGTCGTCATCCTCGCGGCCTGCTCCTGGATGGCGGCGACGACCTTCGGGTGCTGGTAGCCGACGTTGGTGAAGACGAGCCCGCTGGTGAAGTCCAGGTAGCGCCGGCCGTCGTAGTCCCAGAAGTACGACCCTTCGGCGCCGGCCACGGCGAGCGGGTCGATGAGGTCCTGCGCGGACCACGAGTGGAAGACATGCGCACGATCGGCCGCCTTCACGGCGGCTCCGGCCTGGGGACTGGGCTGAGGGGTCATGGCGGGGAGCGTAGGTGTGTCCGGCGGGGGAGCGGTATCGGCGACATGTTCCGTGGTCAGGGGGATTCCGCGACAGGTTGTCCACAGCCCGGGGACACGCCCGGCCGAACGGTGGCGGTGCCTGTTACGTAACCGTAGACACCGCGCCGCTCGAACCACCGAACGGCCGCATTATTCTCGGCTCGATCACAAGTGTGAGCGAGGAGCGGATCTGCCATGGAGAAGCTGGGGCCGGGGGATCCGCAGCACATCGGGCGCTACCGGCTGCTGGCGCGGCTGGGGGCGGGCGGGATGGGGCACGTGTACCTCGCCCGGTCGGAGCGCGGTCGTACGGTCGCCGTGAAGCTGGTGCGGGCGGAGCTCGCCGAGCACGAGGAGTTCCGGGAGCGCTTCCGGCAGGAGGTCCGCAACGCCCAGCGCGTCGGCGGCTTCTGGACCGCGCCGGTGCTCGACGCCGACACCGAGGCCGCCGTGCCCTGGGTGGCCACCGGCTATGTCGCCGGGCCGAGCCTCCAGCGGGTCGTCGAGCACGACCACGGGCCGCTGCCCGAGCGGTCGGTGCGCATCCTCGCCGCCGGTCTCGCGCACGCGCTCGGCAACATCCACGCGGCCGGGATCGTCCACCGCGACCTCAAGCCGTCCAACGTGATGCTCACCATAGAGGGCCCCCGGGTCATCGACTTCGGCATCGCGCGGGCCCTGGAGACGCTGCCCGGCGAACGGCTCACCCAGACCGGTTCCCTTCTCGGCTCGCCCGGCTTCATGGCCCCCGAGCAGGTGCGCGGCGACCGGATCACGCCGGCCTGCGACATCTTCTGCCTCGGCTCGGTGCTCGCCTACGCGGCCACCGGCCGGCTTCCCTTCGGCTCCACCGAGGGCGGCGCACACGCCCTGATGTTCCGGATCGCCCAGGAGGATCCCGACCTCTCCGGTCTCCCCGAGGACGTCGCCGACGTCGTCCGCGACTGCCTGCGCAAGGACCCGGCGGCCCGTCCGACGCTGGAGGCGATCCTGGCCCGCACGGGCGCCGGCGACACGGTCTGGGAGGGCCGGTCACGGGACCCGTGGCTGCCGGGCGGTCTGGTGGCCCAACTGGGCCGCCATGCCGTGGAGTTGCTGGAGGTGGAGGACCCCACGGTCTACGGGGCGCTGGTGGAGGCGCCTGCCCCGCGCCCCGGAGGGGCGCGGGGCGGTGTTGAATCCGCGGCTGCCGCCGCGGGGGTGCGACCGGCCACGACGGCGCCGCAGCCGACCCCCAACCCCCCGTCCCCCGAACACGCCCCCGCCCACCCGGCCTACGGCTACTCCGGCCAACCCCATCAGCACCCGCAGCCGTACAACCCGTACACCGGGACCGCCCCCGCTCCCGCCCCAGGCTTCGACCCTGCCTCCGACTCCACCCAGATCTATCCCCCCGTCCCCCCGCCTCCCCTCTACGACCCCCTCCCCGTGGACGAGCCCCGTCGCCCCCGCTCCACCGCCCTCCTCGTCACCATCGCGCTGGTCGTGATGCTGGCCGCGGGCGGCACGGTGTACGCGCTCATGAACGGCGGCGGCGACGGCGCCGACGACAAGGCGGCCGGCCAGGGCACGCCCACCCCGTCGGCCACCGCCCCGACCACCTCCGCGGAGTCGACGCCCGCACAGTCGCCCTCCTCCTCGGCCGCCGCGAAGGACACCGTCCCGAGCGGCTTCCTCGGCACCTGGGACACGTCGATAGACAACGACACCGGCCACAACACCCGTGAACTGACCATCCGCCAGGGCGCCGTGGGCGACGCGGTGCTCACCCTGGTGGCGGACGGCCCCGGCTACCACTGTGAGTTCACGGCGAAGCTCGCCGAGAAGCCCGGCTCGGACGGCCCGTTGGAGATCGGCCCCTCCAGGGTCACGTCCGGCAAGCCCCGTTCGTCGTGCAGCGCCGGAAAGGCCACCGAGGTGACCCTGCTGTCGGGCGGCAAACTGAAGCGCGTGACGAAGGACGGCGACGAGAGCCTGACCTACAGCAAGCAGTGAACTGCCGGTTTCCCTGCGGTAGTTGAACGTTCGGCGAACAACAGTGCGGTCGACCGATATGTCCCTTCGCGGCCGCTTCCCGCCCCTTACGGTGACCCCACCATCCGACTCCGGGGAGTGGCGGGGGCACCCACATGGAGTGGCTGAGCGCGGAGAACATCGTCGCCGTGGGCACCGCGGTGCTCGGCATCGTCGCGTCCGCGGGCATCTTCTGGTACGAGCGCCGCGTCCCGCGCCGTAAGCGGATCGGCTACCGCGTCCAGATGGACAACCCGATCGGCGACGACGTCCGTTCGGGCCGTATCGGCAGACGCCTGGGCCTCTTCGACGAGGCCCCGGACATGGCCGGTGCCACCCTGGTCCTGCTGCGCATAGAGAACGACGGCTCCCAGGGCATCGGCCGCGACGACTACACCAGTCCCGAACTGCACGGTCTCACCGCCGTGTTCACCGACCGCGTCATCCGGGGCGTCTCGGTCACCCAGCCGACCGACAGCGACCACCTCATGCCGCACTTCACCGCGGAGCGCGGCTTCGGCTACTCGGGCAACACCCTGCGCATCCCGCGCGTCCCGCTCAACCACGCCGAGCACTTCAAGCTGCTCGTGCTGCTGTCCGGCGGTGACGTCGGCCGGGAGATCCGGATCGTCGGCGGGATCCACGACGGCGAGGTGCACCCCAACCGCAGCGCCACCCCGGACGACGCCACGCCCCTGTTCAGCCGCGCCTCCCGGCTGATCACCATCATGCTGACGCTCAGCGTCCTCACGCTCTCCACCATCGTCGTGGCCCGCGACGACACCCCGCCGCCGATCGGCTGCGCGAAGGGCTCGCTGCGGGTCATCGGCTCCACCGCCTTCGCCCCGGTGATGCGGGACGCGGCGAAGAAGTACGAGAAGGACTGCGAGGGCGCGTCCATCACCGTGGACGCGCGCGGCTCGACCGCCGGGATCCGGGATCTGAACGACGTCGGGACGGATACGAAGAAGGGCTCCCCGGTGGAACTGGCCCTCTCCGACGGCCCCAAGCCCACCGACATGCCCGAGCTGAAGGAGTACCCGGTCGCCCTGGTGGTCTTCGCGCTGGTCGTGAACGACGACGTGCCGCTGCGCAACCTCGGCACGGCCGACGTACGACGGCTGTACCGGGGCGAGATCACCAACTGGAAGCAGCTGGGCGGCCCCGACCTGCCGGTGGTGCTGGTCAGCCGGGACGCCAACTCCGGTACCCGGCAGGTGTTCCAGCGCCGGGTGCTGAAGCGCGGCGAGATCGCCAACTCCTCCGTCGACTGCAGGCACAAGGACGACCCGACGGCGAAGGTGATCCGCTGCGAGCTGGACTCCACCGAGCAGGTGCTGTCGGAGGTGGCCCGGCTGAAGGGGGCGGTCGGCTACGCCGAACTGAACGTGGCGGAGGGGGCGAAGGGCCTGCACACCCTCTCCCTGGACGCCGACGCCCCGTCGGTGGACGCGATCGAGCACGGCGACAGCTCGTACCCGTACCGCGAGATCGAGTACGCGTACACCTACGGCTGGCCGGCGGCGGACTCGCTGGTGTCGAGCTTCCTGACGTACCTCAGAAAGGAGAACGGCCAGGACGTGATCCGGGCGTACGGGCATCTGCCCTGCTACATCCCGGTGGGCATGAAACTCTGCGCGTGACGTCCGCCGCCCGTCCCGGTCAGCCGAGGTCCACCCACGTCCCCTGTGCGGCCGAGCGGCTCATCGCGTCGAGGGCGGTGGCGCTGTGCACGGCGTCGTCGAGGGTCGCGCCGTGGGACGTGCCCTCGGCGACGGACCGCAGGAAGGTGTGGGCCTCGATCACCTTGAGGTCGTCGTAGCCCATGGCGTTGGCGGCGCCGGGCTGGAAGGCGCCGTACTCGCCGTGGCCGGGGCCGACGAAGACCGTGCTGACGGGCTGGTCCTGGTAGGAGGTGCCGCGGCTGACGCCGAGCTCCCCCATCCGGCGGTAGTCCCAGAACACCGCGCCCTTGGTGCCGTGCACCTCGAAGCCGTAGTTGTTCTGCTCGCCGACCGAGACCCGGCAGGCCTCCAGGACGCCCCGGGCGCCGGAGGCGAAGCGCAGCAGGCAGTTGACGTAGTCCTCGTTCTCGACGGGGCCGAGCTCGCCGCCGGTGGCGAGGGTGTGGCCGGCGGTGGCGCCGGTCGGGCGGGCCCGCTCCGGGATGAACACGGCCGTGTCGGCGGCCAGCGACGCGATGTCGCCGAGCAGGAAGCGGGCCAGGTCGACGCCGTGCGAGGCCAGGTCGCCGAGGACGCCCCCGCCACCGCGCGCCCGCTCGTAACGCCAGGTCAGAGCACCGTCCGGGTGTGCCGCGTAGTCGCTGAAGAGGCGGATGCGGACATGCGTCACGGTCCCCAGCTCGCCGGAGGCGATCAGCTCACGGGCGTATGCGACGGCGGGCGCGTTGCGGTAGTTGAAGCCGACGGTGCCCCGCACCCCGGCCTTGGCCACCGCCTCGGACACCGCCCGGGCGTCCTCGGAGGTCAGCCCGACCGGCTTCTCGATCCAGATGTGCTTGCCGGCCTCGGCCATCGCGACGCCGATCTCGCGGTGCAGGAAGTTCGGCGCGGTGATGCTGACGGCGTGCACCCGCGGGTCGGCCACCACGTCCCGCCAGTCCCGGGTGGTGGACGCGAACCCGAACTGCGCGGCGGCCTCCTCGGCCCGTCCCGGCACCTCCTCGGCGACGGCCACCAGCTCGGCGCGTACCGGCAGCTGCGGGAAGTGGTGGGGAACCCGCTGGTAGGCCTGGGAGTGCACCCGGCCCATCCACCCGAATCCGACGACGGCGACGCCGAGCGTACTCACCATGGGGCTGCCCTTCTCTGCACCGTTACAGCGACTGCGGTGCTCACGATGGGGGCCTGTCCTGACAATGTCAAGACATTCGGGCGTCTGGACAAGGTCGGGTACACCGCCGTCGTGGTTGCTCGCGCAGTTCCCCGCGCCCCTGACGGGGCGCTGTAGCGAGCGGCGCCACAGTGGCGCCCCCCTCACCGAGGTTCCGGCGGTCTCTGCCTCGGCATGTTCGGGCGCGCCCCGTTGGTGCCCGGCGGCAGGGGGAAGCGCCCGTTCAGGTGCCCCGCGTCCGCTCGCGGCCCCGCCGTCACCGTCGCCTGCATGCCCAGCGGCGTCGGCCCGGTCCGGAACTCCACCATCCAGTCGGCCGTCTCCGTACGGACCAGCTCGGTCACGTCCTCCGAGAACCTCCGCAGCACCCCCAGGCACCGCTCGCTCGCCTCGCTCGCCGTCCCCTCCGCCGGCCCCAGCACCTCCCGCACGCTCTCCGACGCCCAGTCGAACTGCAGCACCTGCAGCCGCCGCTGCACGGCCTGCGCGGTGGCCATGTCCCTTATCCAGCCGGACGTCACCCCGAAGAACCGGTCGATGCCGACGCAGGACACCGCCAGCAGCAGGGCGAGGTATCCCCAGGGCGCGACCCCGCCGACCACCCCGGTGAGGTCCAGCAACGGCAGCGCGGCCCCCAGCACCGCCCCCACGGCCGCCCCGCACCGCAGCGCCCTCGCCCCCCGCCGCTTCCACACCCGGTCCGCCAGATACCACGCGGCCGTCTCCAGCGCCCCGCGCTCCACCCACCGGTACAGCTCGTCGAGCCGCTCGGCCGGCTCGCCCCAGTCCCCGAGCGGGAACGGCCGCCCGGTCAGATCACCCGGCCGCGGTCCGGCCGCGCCCTCGCCGCCCCGCCCGTCCTGAGGCCGTCCCTCGGGCTGCATCTCCGGCTGACCCACCCGGCACTCCCTAACTGATCCCGAACCGATCCCGACCGGTCACGTTCCGTGACGCCGACGCTGACGTCGGGCCTGACATCGGGCCTGACGTCGGACCTGGCACTGGACCTGACAATGGATGCTGACGACGGGAACCCTTCCTACCGCCCAATGGGTGGCGAAGGCCTTGCTTTCGCCTCTTTTCCGCCCGGAAGTGGGCCTTGATCAGGTATAGGCGTCTCGGGAATCTCACTCGAAAGAGTGGCGGGGCGATGGCTGCGTCGACCACGTAGGCTCATCCACAACAGAGAAAATCCGGACCCGACCCAGGAGCTGATCGTGATCCCCGGTGGTGGCCAGCCCAACATGCAGCAGCTGCTCCAGCAGGCCCAGAAGATGCAGCAGGACCTGGCACGGGCCCAGGAGGAACTGGCGGGCACGGAGGTCGACGGACAGGCGGGCGGCGGCCTGGTGAAGGCCACCGTGACCGGCTCCGGCGAACTGCGCGCGCTGAAGATCGACCCGAAGGCGGTGGACCCGGACGACACCGAGACCCTCGCCGACCTGATCATCGCGGCGGTCCAGGCGGCCAACGAGAACGCGCAGGCGCTCCAGCAGCAGAAGCTGGGCCCGCTGGCCCAGGGCCTGGGCGGCGGCAGCGGCATCCCGGGCCTGCCGTTCTGATGTTCGTCGCCCGCACGACACCCGTACCGCCTTCCTAGGACAGGCGGCAGCCAACTACCGTACGTACCGAAAGACTCCAGGAAGGGCAGTCCGTTGTACGAAGGCGTGGTCCAGGACCTCATCGACGAGCTGGGGCGGCTGCCCGGCGTCGGTCCCAAGAGCGCGCAGCGGATCGCCTTCCACATCCTGCAGGCGGAGCCGACGGACGTACGGCGTCTGGCGCAGGCTCTCCTGGAGGTGAAGGCGAAGGTCCGCTTCTGCGCGACCTGCGGCAACGTGGCACAGGAGGAACTGTGCAACATCTGCCGCGACGCCCGCCGGGACCCGACGGTCATCTGCGTGGTGGAGGAGCCGAAGGACGTGGTCGCCGTCGAGCGCACCCGCGAGTTCCGCGGCCGTTACCACGTGCTCGGCGGCGCGATCAGCCCGATCGAGGGCGTCGGCCCCGACGACCTCCGGATAAGGGAACTGCTCGCCCGCCTGGCGGACGGCACGGTCACCGAGCTGATCCTGGCCACGGACCCGAACCTGGAGGGCGAGGCGACGGCCACCTACCTCGCCCGCATGATCAAACCCATGGGCCTGAAGGTCACCCGCCTGGCCAGCGGCCTCCCGGTGGGCGGCGACCTGGAATACGCGGACGAGGTCACGCTCGGCCGCGCCTTCGAGGGGAGACGACTCCTAGATGTCTGACGCCACGCTGCACGCGACCGCGCAGAACCCCGACGACTTCGCGGTCCAGATCGCCGACCAGGTGGAGAGTTTCCTGGTGGCCGTGACGGAGGTGTCGAAGGGCGACGAGCCGGACTCGGCGGTCCCCTTCCTCCTCCTGGAGGTCTCCCAGCTCCTGCTGGCCGGCGGCCGGCTCGGCGCGCACGAGGACATCGTCCCCGACGAGCGCTACGAGCCGGACCTGGGCCCGGAGCCGGACGTCGACCAGCTCCGCGAGAACTTCGCGCGCCTGCTCGACCCCATCGACGTCTACTCCGAGGTCTTCGACCCCTACGCGCCCCGCAAGGCGCCCGTCCCGGCCCGTATCTCGGACGACCTCGCCGACATCATCACCGACCTCCGCCACGGCATGGCCCACTACCGCTCGGGCCGCACCACGGAGGCCCTGTGGTGGTGGCAGTTCTCCTACTTCTCCAACTGGGGCCCCACCGCCTCCGCGGTCCTGCGCGCCCTCCAGTCCGTCCTGATCCACGTCCGCCTGAACCAGCCCCTGGAGGAACTGGACGGCCTGGACACCGACCAGGACTCGATGGGCGACGAGACCCTGGAGTTCGAGGCGGGCCAGGTCATGGAGCAGGAGATCGGCGGCTCGCTGGGAGTACGGTCCTCCTCCCATTAGGACAGCCGCTGTCCTGAGCGGTCCCTACGGTCGTCGGTGTCATCCCGACACCGACGAGAGGACCGCGATGCCCGAGCAGCCCGGAAACGCCGCACCGCACGGCTACACCACACTCGCCCCCTGGGTCGTCACCGACGACACGGGGGCGTTTCTCGACTTCGTCACCGAGGCGTTCGGGGGCGCGGAGCTGGGGCGGGTCCCCACCGAGGCCGGTGCGATCGGGCACGCCGAGATCCGGATCGGCGACACCGTCCTGCTGGCCTTCGACCGGAGCGAGGACTGGCCCGTCCTGCCCAGCCTGCTGCGCGTGTTCGTCGCCGACGCGGACGACACGTTCGCGCGTGCCGTCGCGGCCGGTGGCCAGGTCGTCACCGCCCTCGCCGACCACGCCTTCGGACAACGCGGCGGGCGTGTCAAGGACCCCTTCGGCAACATCTGGTGGGTGGTCGCCCACATCGAGGACGTCTCCGAGGAGGAGATGTGGAAACGGCTGCGCGACCCCGCGTACGCCGAGGCCATGCGCGTCGCACAGGAGACGTTCGACGCCGAACTCAGCGGCCGTGGGCAGGGCCGCAGCAGCGCTCCCGTCCAGGTCGACTGAGGCGTTCACCAACGGGCGGCGTTCGTGAGAGTCACAGCGTCCACATCCCCTTCGCCACCGCCGTCACCCCGCCCGTCAGGGCGAGGAGGAGGACCAGGCTGCGGGCGTGGTGTTCGGGCATGCGGTCGCCCACCGCTCTGCCGAGCAGCCCGCCCGTCAGCATGGCGCAGCCCACCGCCGCCCACTCCGCGCCGCTCAGGTCCGGCACCCCGTTCGCCGCCACCGAGAAGGCGTTCACGACCACGCCGTAGAACTGGGCGTTCGGGACGAACTCGCGTACCGTCCAGCCCGCGTTGAGGGCGTACAGGGAGACCGGGGGGCCGCCCACGCCCGCCGCCGAGTTCATGAAGCCGCCCACCGCGCCGGCCGTCAACGCGCCCGCCCGGCCGCGGAGTACGGGGACCCGGGCGCCCCGCATGACCAGGAGCACCGCCGCCGTCACCAGGGCGCCCATGGTCAGGAGGAGGAAGGGCGGCGGGAGTTGACGGGTCAGCCAGGTGCCCGCGGGTACGGTGCAGGCCGCCGCCGCGCACAGCGGGACCATCGCCGCCGGGCGGACCCGGCGCCAGCCGCCCGCCAGGCCCACCACGCTGATCGTGCCCGCCGCGCAGTTGGCGAGCGCGACGCCCTCGGCGGGGCCGAGGAGGAGGATCAGGGCCGGTACGGCGACCAGCGCGAAGCCCATGCCGGTCAGCCACTGCACGCTCGCGCCCAGCAGCACGATGCCGGAGAGAAGGATCAACGCCGTCGTCATGGTGTAACTGGCTACACCAACGGTTCGGGAGCGCGCTCCCTCGTTGCCGTTCCCGGGAGACGGAATCGTTGATCTCGCCAGGTCAACTCCTCCCGGACAAGGACATCTCCCATGAAGTCGCTGCTCGCCTCCCGGCCCGTCCTGTGGTTCCTCTTCCTCTTCAACCTCGTCGTCGCCGCCGTCGCCCCCTTCGTCGTCGACGGCACGCAGGGCGTGCTGACCGCCGTCGGGATGGGGGTGGTGTCGCTCGGTGCCGGCGTCAGTCTGCTGCGCCGCTGAGGGAATTGGCTCAGCCCTGTACCCGCGCTGTACGTCGGCTGCACGGGCGCTAACCGGTGGAAAGCGAGTCTTGGGGCATGAACCGAACGACACGTATACGCGCCGCCGTCGTCACCGCCACCGCCCTCGTCACCGCCGCCACGGTGAGCGTGGGGGTGAGCCAGGCCGGTGGTTCCGAGCCGCCGCGCGAGCCGGGCAAGAAGCAGATCGCGGCCCTCTTCGACCGGTGGAACGCCGCCCTGCGGACCGGTGACCCCGAGAAGGTCGCCGGCCTCTACGCCAAGGACGCGGTGCTCCTCCCGACCGTCAGCAACAAGATCCGCACCAACCATGCCGAGATCGTCGACTACTTCGAGCACTTCCTGCAGAACAAGCCGGTGGGCGAGAAGAAGCGGACCATCGTGAACGTGCTGGACGCGAACTCCGCGATCGACACGGGTGTCTACCAGTTCACCCTCACCGACCCCGCGACCGGCGCCCAGCGGGTCGTCGAGGCCCGTTACACCTACGAGTACGAGAAGCGCGGCGGCAAGTGGCTCATCGTCAACCACCACTCCTCGGCGATGCCCGAAGGGTGATCCGCACCCACAGCCCGCCGCCCGGCGCGTCCCGCAGGGTCACCGTGCCGCCGTCGTCCGTCAGCAACTGGCGTACGACGGACAGCCCGAGGCCCGACCCGGAGCGGCCGGTCAGGCCCTGACCGCGCCAGAAGCGGTCGAAGGCGCGGGACTTCTCCGCGTCCGTCATGCCGGGGCCCTCGTCCAGGACGGAGAGCGTCACCTCGTCGGCGTCGGCCTCGACGCGCACGGTGATGGTGGCGCCGTCCGGGGACACCTCCAGGGCGTTGGAGAGCACGTTGTCCAGCACCTGGTCCAGGTGACCGGGACCGGCCAGCACGGCCGGCCGGCCGTCGGCGGCTGCCCGGAGCGCGATGTCGACCCCGCGTTCGTCGGCGGCCGGTCGCCAGACGGAGAGGCGTTCGTTCACCTGGTTTTCGGGCAGTGTGCCCGGTCCCTCAGGGCCGTCACCGCCCATGGCGCTGAGGGTGGCCACGCACAGGCGGTGGCGACGGGGAGCTGAGCATCGGGTGGCTGACCGGGTCGGCAGCCAGGAGTGGTTCACTCACACAGGTGATGTTGATCGATGATGTGCGCGGGTGGGGAACGCGATGGCTAGGTTCGCGGCATGGCACGTTTCCGGTTGTATCCGACGAGCGAGCAGGCGGAGCGGATGCTCCTGCACTGCGCGCACGCCCGGTACGTCTGGAACCTGGCCGTCGAGCAGCACGCGTACTGGAGGCCGGGCCGCAGGTCCGCGCCCGGTTTTGCGGAGCAGTGCCGCCAGCTCACCGAGGCCCGGCGTGACAATGAGTGGCTGGCGGCCGGGAGCGCGGACGTGCAGCAGCAGGCCCTGAAGGACTTCGCCACGGCCAAGAACGCCCGTTTCACCTCCGGCTTCGGTGAGCCGACCTGGCGCAGGAAGCACGAGCACGAGGGCTTCCGCGTCATCGGCACCGACCGCGTACCCGAGTACGAGCCGGACGGCGGCCCGAAGCTGAACCAGAAGACCGGCAAGCAGGTCATGGGCCGCTTGGTGGTCGTGCGGAAGCTCAACCGGCGGTGGGCGCAGGTCAAGGTGCCCGGCTGCGGCTGGGTCCGCTTCCGCCTCAGCGCCAAGGGCAAGGGCGCGCAGCTTCCCGCTGCGAAGACGTTCAGGGTCACCTATCGCAACGGCCAGTGGCACATCGCGTTCGCGGTCATCCCTGAGCCGGTCGACGCGCCAGGCACGGGTGAGGTCATCGGTATCGACCGGGGCGTGAGGATCACGGCGGCCCTGTCGGACGGGCGGAAGCTGAACTGCCCTCAGCTCACGGTCAAGGAGCGGGCACAGATCCGTAAGCACGAGCGCCGCGCGGCCCGGGCTCCGAAGGGCAGTGCTCGCAAGGCCGCCGCGTACGCGAAGGTCGCCGGGCTCAAGGCCCGTGAGGTGAACCGGCGCAAGGACTGGTGCGAGAAGACCAGCACCATGCTCGCCCGCAGCTACGACGTGATCCGGTTCGAGAAGCTGGACATCAAGAACATGACCCGCTCCGCGAAGGGGACGGTCGAACAGCCCGGCACGAAGGTCAGACAGAAGGCCGGGCTGAACCGGGGCATCCTCGCCCAGGGCTGGGGCCTGCTGAGGCGGCGCACGGAGCACAAGGCCCCGGGCCGGGTCGAGGACGTTCCCGCGCCTTACACGAGTCTGCGGTGCAGTGCCTGCGGTTGGATCGAGAAGAAGTCGCGCAAGAGCCAAGCCGACTTCGTCTGCGTGTCCTGCGGGTTCACCTGTAACGCGGATGAGAACGCGAGCATCAACGTCGCGGCAGGACAGGGAGGGTTTCCCCGCCCCCGGCGATCAGCCGGTGCCGGAGGGGTGACAGCGGCTACCAGCCGTTCGAGCACCCGTGAACCTCAACCCACCCGGGTTGGAATCCCCCTCTTCCAAGAGGGGGAGGATGTCAACAGGAGTACGCGCACGCTGTCGTCCCGTACCTTAATTCTTGAAACTTCATTCATGGAGTTCGCTGTGAGGCAGGGCACTTTCCGCGTGGTGCGCCGTCCGCTGGGCAGGTTCCCGGGGCGGGCGCCGACGTCTCACCATGCGGGAGCGCGCTGGTGGAATTCGGACGCTCGTTAAACTGAGCCGACACAAACAAACCGAGCGAGGAGCGCACGTGGGCCTTGTCGTGCAGAAGTACGGAGGCTCCTCCGTTGCCGATGCCGAGGGCATCAAGCGCGTCGCCAAGCGAATCGTGGAAGCGAAGAAGAACGGCAACCAGGTGGTTGTCGTCGTTTCCGCGATGGGCGACACGACGGACGAGCTGATCGATCTCGCCGAGCAGGTATCCCCGATGCCTGCCGGGCGTGAGTTCGACATGCTGCTGACCGCCGGAGAGCGTATCTCCATGGCACTGCTGGCCATGGCGATCAAAAACCTGGGCCACGAGGCCCAGTCGTTCACCGGCAGCCAGGCAGGCGTCATCACCGACTCGGTCCACAACAAAGCCCGGATCATCGACGTCACGCCGGGGCGGATCCGGACGGCCCTGGACGAGGGCAACATCGCGATCGTCGCCGGGTTCCAGGGCGTCAGCGCGGACAAGAAGGACATCACCACGCTGGGGCGCGGCGGCTCCGACACGACGGCCGTGGCCCTTGCGGCCGCGCTCGACGCCGAGGTCTGCGAGATCTACACCGACGTCGACGGTGTGTTCACCGCCGACCCGCGCGTGGTGAAGAAGGCGCGGAAGATCGACTGGATCTCCTTCGAGGACATGCTGGAGCTCGCCGCCTCCGGTTCCAAGGTGCTGCTCCACCGCTGTGTGGAGTACGCCCGCCGCTACAACATCCCGATCCACGTCCGGTCCAGCTTCAGCGGACTGCAGGGCACGTGGGTCAGCAGCAAGCCGATTGGGGACAAGAAGGTGGAGCAGGCCATCATCTCCGGTGTCGCGCACGACACCTCCGAGGCCAAGGTCACGGTCGTCGGTGTGCCGGACAAGCCGGGCGAGGCCGCCGCCATCTTCCGGACCATCGCCGATGCCGAGATCAACATCGACATGGTCGTGCAGAACGTGTCCGCCGCCGCCACCGGCCTGACGGACATCTCCTTCACGCTCCCGAAGACCGAGGGCCGCAAGGCCATCGACGCGCTGGAGCGCAACCGGTCGGGCATCGGCTTCGACTCGCTGCGCTACGACGACCAGATCGGCAAGATCTCCCTGGTCGGGGCGGGCATGAAGACCAACCCCGGGGTCACCGCGTCCTTCTTCGAGGCCCTGTCCGACGCCGGCGTGAACATCGAGCTGATCTCGACCTCCGAGATCCGCATCTCGGTCGTCACGCGTGCCGACGACGTGCCGGAGGCCGTGCGCGCCGTGCACACCGCCTTCGGACTCGACTCCGACACCGACGAGGCCGTGGTCTACGGAGGCACCGGCCGATGACGGGCAAGCCGGCGCTCGCGGTCGTGGGGGCGACCGGGGCCGTCGGCACGGTCATGCTCCAGATCCTGTCCCAGCGGGCGGACGTCTGGGGCGAGATCCGCCTGATCGCCACCCCGCGCTCGGCCGGCCGCAAGCTGACCGTGCGCGGGGCCGAGGTCGAGGTCGTCGCGCTGTCGGAGGAGGCCTTCGACGGGATCGACGTCGCGATGTTCGACGTGCCCGACGAGGTGTCCGCGCGCTGGGCGCCGGTCGCCGCGGCCCGGGGCGTGGTCGTCGTGGACAACTCCGGGGCTTTCCGGATGGACCCCGAAGTGCCGCTCGTCGTCCCCGAGGTCAATCCGCACTGCGCCCGCAACCGGCCGCGCGGGATCATCGCCAACCCCAACTGCACCACCCTGTCGATGATCGTCGCCCTGGGCGCGCTGCACGCCGAGTTCGGGCTGCGCGAGCTGGTGGTGTCGTCGTACCAGGCGGTGAGCGGCGCCGGGCGGGCCGGCGTGGAGACGCTGCGGGCCCAGCTGTCGATGGTCGCCGGTACGGAGCTGGGCACCAAGCCCGGTGACGTGCGGCGGGCCGTCGGGGACCTCACCGGGCCGTTCCCGGAGCCGGTCGCGCTCAACGTCGTCCCGTGGGCCGGGTCGCTGCGGGAGGACGGCTGGTCGTCGGAGGAGATGAAGGTGCGGGACGAGTCCCGCAAGATCCTCGGACTGCCGAAGCTGCCGGTCGCGGTGACGTGCGTACGGGTGCCGGTGGTCACCACCCACTCCCTGACGGTGCACGCCAGGTTCCAGGGCCCGGTCACGGTCGACGGGGCCCGGGAGATCCTGGACACCGCCCCGGGTGTCGTCCTCTTCGACAACCCGGCCGCCGGTGAGTTCCCGACGCCCGCGGACGTGGTGGGCACGGATCCGACCTGGGTCGGGCGGGTACGGCGGGCGCTCGACGACCCGACCGCGCTGGAACTCTTCGTATGCGGGGACAACCTTCGCAAAGGGGCCGCGCTGAACACCGCTCAGATCGCCGAGCTGGTGGCGGCGGAACTGACTGGCCGTTCAGGTGGTGAGGATTTTGTGTGAACAGCCGGTGACCACGGCAAACGCCCTGTAGGCGGCCCGGGTGGGAGCGGGCCCACGGGTAGGGTTCGCGTAAGAAATGTGTCCCGGAGCATGGTCCAAACCTCTTGAACCCGAGCCCGTCCGCGTTCGAAGATTTTCCTCCCCGTCCTCCGCAACCATGCGGACGGCGGGGAGCGTCTTTGCGGACGCCCTGCTTGCCGGGCGCTTACGCAATCCGGGCCTTCGGGGCGTGGGGACGCATGATCCTGGCGTGGGGACGCCGTGATCGGGGCGTGGGGACGCCCGTTCATAATGGGATACAAGGGAAGAGCGGGACGCATGACGGCAATTGAGGCACCGTCGAGTGTGCTGCCGGACGCGCATAGAACGGCCCCGCCCGCGTCGGC
Source organism: Streptomyces sp. NPDC047061 (assembly GCF_040643955.1). Taxonomy (NCBI): domain Bacteria; kingdom Bacillati; phylum Actinomycetota; class Actinomycetes; order Kitasatosporales; family Streptomycetaceae; genus Streptomyces; species Streptomyces sp. NPDC047061. The sequence continues at coordinate 252,818 of NZ_JBEYVI010000005.1, read as the reverse complement.
CGGCCGATCCGGCGCATCCGGCGTGCGCGCCACCGGCGGGCTCGGTGTGCGCTCGTCCGACATGCCCGACGTAAAAGTGATGCCCGGCACGTACAACCCCAACGGGGGTAGGCGTGTCCAACTGGCGTGGCAGAGGTTCTCGAACTCAGTGCGCCCCGCGGCGCGACGGTCCTGCGGCCGCCCCGCGCCGGGCTGCGCCCCCGCATGCCCGGCGCGCCCGGCGGCATGCCGGTGATCGCCCCCATGCCCGCAGCGCGGCCTACCCGCATACCCAATCAGCGCGACGGCGCCGACGAGACGACGGCCGCGGCCGGCACCACCGTCGACCACCTCACCGAGACGTACCGGGCGCACTACCGCTCGCTCCTCGGCCTCGCCGCGCTCCTCCTCGACGACACCGCCTCCTGCGAGGACGTCGTCCAGGAGGCGTTCATCCGCGTCCACTCCGCCCGCAAACGCGTCCGGGACCCGGAGAAGACCCTGGCCTACCTGCGCCAGACGGTCGTCAACCTCTCCCGCTCCGCGCTGCGCCGCCGCATCCTCGGCCTGAAGCTCCTCTCCAAGCCGATGCCGGACGCGGCCAGCGCCGAGGAAGGCGCCTACGACCAGCTGGAGCGGCGCGACCTGATCAAGGCGATGAAGGGCCTGCAGCGCCGCCAGCGCGAGGTCCTCGTCCTGCGCTACTTCGCCGACATGACCGAGGCCCAGGTCGCCGAGACGCTCGGCATCTCGCTGGGCTCGGTGAAGGCGTACGGTTCGCGCGGTATCGCGGCCCTGCGGGTGGCGATGGAGTCGGCGGCATGACGGACAGCCCCCAGGGAGGCGACTCGCATGATCGCCACGAGCCCTACGCCTGGCACGAGCCGACAGGCGATCACGAGCCCGGTTCAGGGCCCGCTTCGAAGCCCGGTTCGGGGGAGCCGGCGCCACGACAGCACGAGCAAGAGCACACGCAATCGCACGCTGGGAACGGAACTGTGAACCACGGCCCCGACGAAAAGGGCCCCGAGGGCCCCGAGGGCCTGGGACCGGGCCCCGAAGGGCTCCGGAGCGGGCTCGGCCCCGGCTTCGGGGCAGGTGCCGACGGCCCCGACGCCCTGGACGGGTTCGACGCGGACGAGCTGGCCCTGCGCCGGCTGCTGCACTCCGCGGTCGACGACCTCGCGCCGCGCGACGGCTCCCTCGACCACCTGCGCCGCGCGGTCCCCGCCCGCCGGGCCCGCAAGCGCCAGGCCGCCGTCGGCATGGCGGCCGCGGCCCTGTTCATCGGCACCGCGGTCCCCGCCCTCATCCACGTCTCCAACTCCGGCGGCGCCGACCCCAACACCTCCATCGCCGGCCAGGCCTCCCAGGCACAGGGCGGCTCCGCCGGCGGCAAGAACCCGGACGGCGGCGCCAGCACCGCGGGCGGCACCAGCGGCCAGGCCACCGGCCAGAACCCCGGCGGCACCAAGGGCAGCGGCAAGAACGAGACCACCGGCGCGGGCGGCGGCACCAAGGTCGTCCCCACCGCCAGCGCCGCCAGCAGTGCCCCGGTCTGCACCTCCGCGCAGCTCGGCACCCCGACGTCCACGGTCGACGCCCCGGACTCGACGGGCGTCGTCTACGGCACCTTCAGCGTCGTCAACGTCTCGACGACGAGCTGTACCGTCGGCGGCCCCGGCAGCGTGGCCTTCCTCGCGCAGGGCGCGGCCGACTCCACAAAGATCCAGGTCGTCCGGCACGCCTCCGGCGACGCGGCGGCCGGGCTGCCCGACCCGACCACCGAACTCACCGGCCTGGTCCTGGCGCCCGGCGCGGCCTACCAGGAGAAGTTCGGCTTCGTCCCCTCGGAGACCTGCCCGACCACCGGTTCCAGCACCGGCGGCTCCACCGACACCGGCGGCACCGACGGCGGCAGCACGGCCTCCCCGAGCCCTTCCGAGGGCGCCAGCAGCAGCGCGGGTACGACCACGTCCGGGTCGGACGGCACCACCACCCAGCTGTTCACCGAGGACGGCACGGCCGACGGGAGCATCGCGGTCTCGTACACCCCGCAGGCCGGATCCCCGACCGGCTCGGCGACGGTGTCGAACGCCTGCGCAGGGACGGTCTACTGGACCGGGGTCCTGCCGGCGGTGTGACCGGCCGTGTGACCTGCCGTGTGACCGGCGGGACCGGCGGGACCGGCGGTGTCCGTCAGACGGCGGTCGGCTGCTGGGTTTCCGCTTCCTCGTCCGGGCCCAGGCCGAGCGCCGCGTCCCGGGCGAACTCCACCTCGCGGCGCAGCAGCCGGAACCACATGAACACCACGAACCCCGCGAACACGAACCACTCACCGGTGTAGCCGAGGTTCTGGAACGCCTTCAGGTCCAGCCCCGAGTTGTCCGGCGCGGTCGCCGGCACGGCCGTCATCCCCGGGTCGGCCTTGTCCAGCGTGATCCACGCGTCGTACACGGGGTACGACACCAGGTTCACCAGTGAGGCCGCGCTGATCGCCGCCGTCTGTCCCGACGGCAGCCCGCCCTGGTTGCTGACGCCGTTGTCCCCGGGCGTCTCGGAGGCCTGCAGCGCGCCGGTGACGGTGACCTCGCCGGTGGGCGCGGCGGGCACCTCGGCGGCGTCGGCCCTGCCGGGCAGCCAGCCGCGTACGACGGGCAGCGCCTTGCCGGAGTCGGTGCGCAGCAGGGTCAGGACGTAGAAGCCGTTCTTCCCGTCGACCTGACGGTCGGGCACCAGCAGCTGCTTGCCGTACCGGCCGGTGACGGTGGCCCGCTGGCCGGAGGTCGACTGGTCGACGGGCAGCAGCTCGGCGAGCGGCCGGGCCGCCTCCGTCTTCGCCGCCTCGACCTGCTTGTCGGCGCTGCGATGCGCCTCGACCCGCGCATCGAAGCGGCTCAGCTGCCACGACCCCATGAAGATGCAGAACGGGATGGCGAGCAGCACGAAGACGTTGATGCCCCACCAGCGGGGTGTCAGCAGGAAGCGGTACACGCCGTCCACGGTACGGGGCGGTTCATGGCGGTTTACGGGCGGGGTGGGCGCGGCCCGGCGGGTTTTCCCGCTGGCCTGCGGGTTGGCCTGCGGGCCTGCCTGCCGGGTGGGTGCCGGGCGGGTGCCGGCCCGGACGGCCACCTGGGGGTTCGCAAAGTTATCCACAGGCTGCGGACGCCCCTCGACGCATTGTGGGTGCGGACGGGCACTATGGGGCCATGACTGCGGCCATGAGTGAGAGCGACATGCCGGACTGGGAGAAGCGCTTCCGCGCCCCTCGGGTCTCCCTGCCGGACTGGGCGGAGGACGCCCCCGACCGTTCCCTGTTCGTGTCGAACGCGACGGGGACGTACGAGCTGTACGCCTGGGACCGCGCGAGCGGGGAGCAGCGCCAGGCGACGAACCGGCCGAACGGCACGACGGACGGGCTGCTCTCCCCGGACGGCGCGTGGATCTGGTGGTTCGACGACAAGGACGGCGACGAGTTCGGCGTCTGGCGCCGCCAGCCCTTCGGCGGCGGCGCGGACGAGGAGGCGACGCCCGGCCTGGAGCCGTCCTACCCCTCGGGCCTGGCGCTGGGCCGGGACGGCCGTACGGCGGTCGTGGGCCGCTCGACGGACGACGAGGGTACGACGATCTTCCTGGTCAGAGTCGATGAGCAGCCACTGGAGATCTACCGGCACGCCGAGTCGGCGGGGGTCGGCGACCTCTCCCACGACGGCTCGCTGATCGCGATCGAGCACACCGAGCACGGCGACGCGATGCACTCGGCGCTGCGCGTGGTCCGCCCGGACGGCACGACGGTCGCCGAGCTCGACGACACCGACGGCGGCACGGAGGAACTCGGCCTGGAGGTGCTGGGCTTCGCCCCGGTCGACGGCGACCCGCGGCTGCTCATCGGCCACCAGCGGCGCGGCCGCTGGGAGCCCCTGGTCTGGGACGTCGTCTCCGGCGAGCAGACGGACCTGACCCTCGACCTGCCGGGCGACGTGAGCGCGGAGTGGTACCCGGACGGCGGCTCGCTGCTCGTCGTCCACAGCCACAAGGCCCGCAGCGACCTGTTCCGCTACGACCTGGCGACGCGCGAGCTGGCGCGTATCCCGACCCCGGCCGGTTCCGTCTCCGGGGCCACGGCCCGCCCCGACGGCACCGTCGAGTACCTGTGGTCGTCGGCCGCCGAGCCGCCGGTGGTCCGCTCGACGACCGGCGAGGTGGTCCTCGACCCGCCCGGGATGAAGTGCCCGCCGTCCGTCCCGGTCTCGGACGCGTGGGTGGAGGGCCCCGGCGGCCTCATCCACGCCCTGATCCAGAAGCCGGCCGGAGCGACCGGCCCCCTCCCCACCGTCTTCGACCTGCACGGCGGCCCGACCTGGCACGACAGCGACGGCTTCGCGGCGGGCCCGGCGGCCTGGGTGGACCACGGGTACGCGGTGGTCCGCATCAACTACCGCGGCTCCACGGGCTACGGCCGAGCCTGGACGGACGCGCTGAAGCACCGGGTGGGCCTGATCGAGCTGGAGGACGTGGCGGCGGTCCGGGACTGGGCGGTCGCCTCCGGCCTCGCCGACCCCGACCGCCTCGTCCTCACCGGCGGCTCCTGGGGCGGCTACCTCACCCTCCTCGGCCTGGGCACCCAGCCCGCCTCCTGGGCGGTGGGCATCGCGGTCGTCCCGGTCGCCGACTACGTCACGGCGTACCACGACGAGATGGAGTCCCTGAAGGCGATGGACCGCACGCTGCTGGGCGGCACCCCGGAAGAGGTCCCCGACCGCTTCGCCGCCTCTTCCCCCCTCACCTACGTGGACGACGTCAAGGCCCCGGTCTACATCTCGGCCGGCCTCAACGACCCCCGCTGCCCGATCCGCCAGATCGACAACTACGTCAACCGCCTGGCGGCCCGCTCGGCCCTGCACGAGGTCTACCGCTACGACGCGGGGCACGGCTCCCTGGTGGTGGACGAACGCATCAAGCAACTCCGCCTGGAAATGGAGTTCGCGGAACGCCACCTCACGCCTACGGCGACAGCCCCGACAGACTGACCCGCTTTCCCACCCACCCACCCGACTCGGTTCCTCAAGAAGCGAGGCCTTCACCCGCGCCGGTCACTGCTGAGGAGACGTGATTCTGGCGCCCCGAAAGGGGCGCGGGGCTGTTCCGATATGCGGCTCCGCCGCGTGGGCGCGAGCAACCGCGATGGCGCGGCACTGAACCACGGCGCGGTGCGCCCCGAAAGGGGCGCGGGGAACTGCGCGATCAGCCCCCGCGCAGCCGCAGGGATCCACGCCACCGCAACCCGCCCACCCCCACCTCTCAACCGAGCGAGTCGGGTGGGTGGGTGGGTGGTACCCGGCGTCCGGACAGCTCGGCCAGGCCCCTGCGGGTGGCGACCACCACCACCCGATCCCCACCCCGCAACACATACTCCCCGGCCGCAACCCCCGGCCGCCCCTCGAGCGCCAGCACCCGCCACGCCCCCGCCCGAAACGCCCCCTCCACGGTCCGCCCCTCCAACTGCGGATGCCCGCTCACCTGCACCGCCGCCACCAGCAACACCTTCCGCTCCACCGGAATCGCCCCGAGGATCTGCCGCCCCAGCATCGCCCCCGCGAAGGACGGCGCCGCCAGGTACGAGACGCTCCGGCTCCGGGTGACGGCATCCGGATGCGCCGCCCGCAGCGTCCGGTACACGGCGGTCGCGAAGTCGTCGTCGTACAGCCGCAGCACCGCCGTCAGATCGGGCCGCACGGACCGCGCGTACAGCACGGCCTCCAGATTCGTCGTGTCGGCGCTGGTCACCGCGAGCAGCGCCTGCGCCCGATGGATCTTCGCGGCCTCCAGGACCCCTTCCTGGGTCACGTCCCCGAGCACCACCGGCACCCGCAGCCGCCGCGCCACCGCCAGCCCGCGCGCCTCGGGATCCGACTCCACGCACACCACGGGCACGTGCAGCTCCCGCAACCGCGTCAGCACGCGTGTACCGATCTTCCCCAGCCCGAGGAGCACCACATGCCCGCCCAGCCCCCGGGGCGGCTTGCGCAGCGCGGAAGCCGTCCGGAAGGTCCCGAGCGCCTCCAGGACCGCCGCCAGCAGCACCGGCAGCAGCAGCAACCCGACCAGCCCCGTCAGGAGTTGCAGGATCTGTCTGCCGAGCGGCGCCCCGATCGCGGGGTCGTCGATGGCGAACAGGTCGAGGAGCGTGTAGTAGAAGGCCCGTACCGGATGGAGGCCCGTCACCACCGACAACGCGATCGCCAGCGCGACCACGCACGCCACGCTTCCGGCCAGCGACCACCTGAGCCGCCGCGAGAACAGCGAGGCCAGCGGCGGTACGACCCCGACCCCGCGCCCGGCGGGCTCCGCCGCCCCCGCGGACGACGACACGTGCTCCAGCACCATCACGCCACGCTCACCCGCGGCCGCCCGCACCTGCTCCCCGTCCGGCAGCATCAGCGGCCCCCGGGCCCGGCCGCCCTCGGCCGGCTCGGGCCCGGTGCTGTTCGGCGAGAGCAACGCCAGCGGGAACAGCCCCCGTTCGGCGGCGTCCCGCCCCGCGTCGGCACCCGGCGGCAGGTCCACCGCCCGCAGCACCAGGCCCTCCGTGTGGATGACCTTGCCGCGCCCGGCGAGCGCGGTGGCGGCGAGCGCCGGCGCGGCGGTGTCGGCGTCGGACAGCACGATCGTGGAGGCGTCCCCCACCGCGCCGCCCCCGCTGCCGTCCGCGTCCCCGATCGCCAACGCGGCCGCCTGGTCGAGGAGTTCCTCGATGTGCTGCCCCAACCGCCGGTTGTAGAGCCGCAGGACGAGCCGCAGCCGTGGATTCAGCCGGCGGGCGGTGAGGGCGGCCCGGATGTTGGTCTCGTCGTCGTACACGAGCGCGAGCGCGGCGGCCCGCTCCACACCCGCCTCGGCGAGCACCGCCTCGTTGGCCTCGACGGCCTCCAGCACCCGTTCCCCGCGCGGCCCTTCGACGACACCGGCGACGCCACCGGTACCGGTACCGGTGCCCCCGGCTCCGCCACCGCCGCCGTTTCCGCCGCCGTTCCCGCCCGTCCGTCCCACGGTCGCGCTGACCACCCGGTCGAACAGCGCGGCCGAGGCGGCCCGGGCGCGTCCGACGACCGGCGGCCGGACGACGCGCACGTTCGGCGGCACGACAAGGGTGACCTGTTCGCCGTAGACCGTGCGCAACTCGGCGGCCAGCCGGTGCGCGAGTCCGTCGTCCCCGCACACCACCATCTGGGCCGGACCGCCACCACCTTGATACGGAACGCTCGCCACAAGGGAAAAGACTGCCTCAACGGGACGCATGGTTCCAGCAACGAAGTGAACAGCCACCCCTGACCGCCCGTAGGGAGGGGGAGGGAGCATAATCCCCGATCTGACCGAAGTGCCGGAGGTATCCGACCCGTGGCCATCACCGAGAAAGCCGCCCCGCCCGGGGCCGCGCCCGAGGACGGGACCCCGGGCGCCGACGGCGCCGGCACCCCGCCCGACAAGGAGGGCTGGCACCTCAACTCGCCCCTGGCACTGACCCTGCTCCTCCTCCTGGTCGTGGTCTTCCAGGGCCCGGTGCGCGGCGCGCTGTCCAAGCCGGTGATGCAGAGCTGGATGACGGTGTTCGTGGCGGTGGTCGTCCAGGCGCTCCCGTTCCTCGTCCTCGGCGTGCTCCTCTCCGCGGCGATCGCGGTCTTCGTCCCGCCCACCTTCTTCGCCCGCGCGCTGCCCGACCACCCCGCCCTGGCGGTGCCGGTCGCGGGCCTGGCCGGGGTGGTCCTGCCGGGCTGCGAGTGCGCGTCGGTCCCGGTGGCCGGCGCCCTGGTCCGCCGGGGCGTCACCCCCGCCGCGGCCATCGCCTTCCTCCTCTCCGCCCCCGCGATCAACCCGATCGTGCTGACGGCGACGGCGGTGGCGTTCCCGCGCAACCCCGAGATGGTCGTGGGCCGGTTCGCCGGCAGCCTGCTGGTGGCGTGCGCGATGGGCTGGCTGTGGCAGCGGCTCGGCCGTACCGACTGGCTGCGGCTGCCGGCGCACGCGCACCACGAGGGCGAGACCAAGGGGGAGGCGTTCTGGTCCTCGGTCCGGCACGACACCATGCAGGCGGGCGGCTTCCTGGTCCTCGGCGCGATGGCCGCGGCGACGCTGAAGGCGGTGGCCCCGGCGGAGTGGCTGCGTACGGCGGCCGCCAACCCGGTGGTCGCGATCCTCGCCCTGTCGGTCCTGGCCGTACTCCTGTCCATCTGCTCGGAGGCGGACGCGTTCGTGGCGGCTTCCCTCACCCAGTTCTCGCTCACCGCGAAGCTGGCGTTCCTGATCGTGGGCCCGATGATCGACCTCAAGCTCTTCGCGATGCAGGCGGGCACCTTCGGCCGCGGCTTCGCCCTGCGTTTCGCCCCGGCCACCTTCGTGGCGGCGATCGCGGGCGCGGTCCTGACCGGGGCGGTGCTGCTGTGAACCGGCAGGCACAGGCGGCGGTGATGTTCCTGGTCGGAGGGGCCCTGCTGCACGCGGGCGGGACCAACCTCTACCTGCGCTACGTCAAGGCGGGCCTGCAGCCGCTGGTGCTGGCCGCGGGCGCCGTCCTGATCGTCGCGGCGCTGGCGACGGCCTGGTACGAGTGGAAGCGCGCCCGGACCCGGAAGGGGGCCACGCCCGAGCCACACCCCGAGACCGAGGCGCACCCGGATACGCACCCGGATACGCATCCGGAGGCACACGCCCACCCCGAACCCCGCATCTCCTGGCTGCTGGTCCTCCCCCTCCTCGCCCTGATCCTCGTCGCCCCGCCCGCGCTCGGCTCCTACAGCGCGCTGCGCACCGGTACGGCCCTGCAACAGCCGTACGGCTACCTGAAGTTGCCCAAGTCCGACCCGATACCGCTCAACCTCGTCGACTACGCGGGCCGGGCGGCCTACGACCACGGCCGTTCGCTGGCCGGCCACCAGGTCCGGATCGAGGGCTTCGTGGCCGTCGACTCGGCCGGCACCCCGTATCTCGTCCGCATGGCCCTCAACTGCTGTGCGGCGGACGCCCAGCCGGTGAAGGTGGGCCTGACCGGCAAGATCCCCCCGGTCCTGCAGCCGGACGCCTGGCTCCAGGTGACCGGCACCTACACCACCAAGCAGACCCGAGACCCGGTGAACAACGGCCCCATCCCGTTCCTCCAGGTCACCGACGCCAAGCCGATCCCGACCCCGGCCGACCCGTACGACGAGACCTGGAACAACTGACCTCCCCGGCCACGGAGGCATGGCCGGGGGGCGCGTGTCACGGGCTGTGGTCGCGTCCGTCCCGCGGGGCGAAGACCGCGAGGGCGTCGGCGTCGGTCGCGCGTGCGTGCAGGAAGTAGTCGGCCCATTCGGTGATGTCGGGGTAGGACGAGTCCTGGCTGAGCCGGGTGACGGCGCTCTGGATGTCGAAGTCCGTGGTGCGAAGTTCGACTCCCGGGCCGAGGAGGGCCCAGTGTGCTCCGGTTCGTCCGTAGGGCATGCCGATGCTGCCTGGGTTGATCACGAGTCGGCCGTGGGCGAGACGGACGAACGGCATGTGGGTATGGCCGCAGACCACGGTGCGGATGTCGGAATCGAGCCCGTCGAAGACTTCCCTCCAGCGGTCGAGGCGGGAGTCGACAAGGACGACCTCTTCGTCGTCGCGAGGGGTGGCATGGCAGAACAGCACCATTCCCAGGCCGTTCACGGGCAGGGAGAGTGATCGTGGCAACGAGCCGAGAAGGTCGAGATGGTCCTCACGGAGCTGCGAGGCCGCCCAGGGGGCAATGGGATCGGGGATGTTGTCGCGCTGCCCCCCGCGGAATTCGAGGAGTTCGCGGTCGGCGTTGCCGCTGACCCAGATGACGCGGTCGCCGAGGCTGGTCAACAGGTCGAGCACCTGGGTCGGTTGCGGGCCGGCGGTGATGTCGCCGGTGAGGACGATGCGATCGGCGGTGCTGACGTCTGGTTCGGCGAGTACGGCCTCCAGGGCCGGCAGCACGCCGTGAATGTCGGACAGGACGGCTACTCGGTTCAGCATGGTCACCACCATGAGGTGAAGCCGGCGGCGTGGTGCGGTCTTTCGCCCGGCGCGTAGCTCAGCCTGACCAACGGGTCGAGGCCCTCACGGCCAGGTGCGCTCGATACGGTCGTGGCGCACGGCGTACGCCGCCGGGCCGCCCTTCTCAAGGGCCCGGTGGATCGCATCGACGCGTGCGACGAGCCGTTCGACCATCTCCGCGCTGCGAAGCTGCTGGTTGTCCAGGTAGAACAGCACCGCCTCGCGCTCCAGGACGGGGCGGATCTCCAGGTCCCGGGTCTTGATCCGCCCGTCCTTCGAGAGCGGTACCCAGGAGCGGTCCAGGCCGTACGTGATCCACTCCTCGTCCGGGATGTCCTGGCCGTCGTCAGGGAAGGCATCCCCGATGCGGTGCACCGTCCAGCCGCATGCCCTCAGCCCCTCCGCCACACGACGTCCGAGATTCCGGTCGAGGAAGAACTCAGGCGGCAAGGTGCACCACGGCCTGGCAGAGGGCATCCACCTGCTCAGGCGTCATGTCGTAGTCGTAGGCGATGTCTTCGACCGTTTCCCCGGCCTCCCAGAGGTCGGTGATCGCCTTCACCGTGACGTGGTTGGCGGCCACCACGGGGAGACCGTGGCCGAACCTCGGATCGATCACGACGGGGACGGACTCCGGGTACTGTCGCAGCCGCAGGCTGGAGGGGAAGTCCTCACCGGGCTCCCAGGTGAGGTAACGGAGGTAGTCGGAGACCACCTCCCTGATGGGAACCTGGCCGTCCCGGGCTCTTCGGAGATCCCCCCACCCGTGCTCGACGAAGATGTCCACGCCGTCCGTGGCGATCCGCTTGGACACAAGACCGTACGGGGTGTCGAAGGCGTCCCGTACCGCGGCGGCCGCCTCTCTGATCTCGCTCATGCGGAGACCCAGCGAACGCAGAGAACGAAGGACGTGGGCCTCGGCCACTGCGATGAACGGAACGGAGGGCTGCCCCCTCCGCACCGGCTCCACCTGGTGGACCAGCGGCGCTCCGGCGGCCTGACCCTTCAGCCACGTGGCGAGAGTCGACTGCGGGATCTCAAGGAAGGAGGCCGTTTCCGTGACCGTCAGAAGTCCGTCCGTGAATCTGTCGACCATGCCCCACCTCCTCCTGATGCCGGGTTTCGCATCGTTGCACATCAAGCCTCCCACCTGCGGGTGGACCGCACACTCCGTCATGGGCTCAGCCGGCCGCGCGGAGTTGGTCCCTGGCCCGGCAGGGCCCGCAACGGCCGGGTTCCGCCGAGCGGAATCCCCGGTCGCAGCCGTCGCAGTTCCGCATCGGCGCGACCGCCGGACGTACGGAGAGTTCCGTGCTTCTGACCGGCACCGGAAGGGGAGTTTCCTTGAGCCGGTAGGCGAGGATGCCGGCCGGGCGGGTCAGGAAGTGGTCCGGGAGCCGTGCGGTGAGGTGGTCCGTGATGTGCGTGGGCAGGAGGCCCGCCGCGAGCCACCGGGCGACGGCCGGGGCGAGGCGGGCGGCTTCCTGCGCGGACAGGATGAGGCGGGGGTCGACCCGGCGCAGGGCGGTGAGTACGGCGACGGCTCGCGGGTCGGCGTCGGCCTCGGCGAGCGGGATCGGCGTCCCCTCCTCGGCCGGTGCGGGTGCGGGCGTGGTAGCTGTCTCCTCCGCAGGGGCGGTGACCTGCGTTCGGGGCCTGCGCGGCTTCGGCGGCTCGGGAGGCCCGTCCGGGTCCGTGTCCGTACCGCCGCCGGGGACGTCGTAGAAGTATGTCCGGGTACGGATCTGTCCGGAGGGAAGGCGCTCGCGGCGGCGCTCCAGGTATCCGGCCTCTTCCAGTTCCCTGAGGGCTCGGGACATCAGGATCTCGCCCTCGGTGAAGTGCTCGCAGAGGGCGGTGATGCTCACGGGGGCGCCGTCGGGGAGGGAGTGGATGTACGCCGCGACACCGACCGTGACCGCGCTGCCGCGGCGTTGCGCCAGGGCGTTGGAGATCACGGTGAAGTCGGCGGTGAGCCGGGTGCGGACATGGATCACGCCGGAGGTCGGAGCTCCGGCGTCGGCGCGCAGGGGCGCGTTAGACTGCGGGTCAGCCATCGGGAAGTTCGCTCTTCCTGATCGGTCAGGCCCTCGATCGGGATGCCAGTCCCGGCCGGGGGCCGTCGTCTGTGTGAGGTTGTCGCGGCGAACGTAACCGTCCGCATCCCGCGCCTGCAAGCCGATCACTCGGACGGGTGACGCGGGCCGTGCGGCCGGGGAGGGCGGGTGGGCGGGTGGTTCTTTCCCCCGGTTCTTTGGGGAGGTCAGTGGCCTGCCGGGCCCTCGCGGACAGGGGTCCGGTGGGCCCCGGGCCTGGACAGCGACCGGAGCCCGGCGGACTCAGTGGCGGTGGCCCCCGGCCTTCAACCCGCCTGTGAAGGCGGCCCAGGAGGCCGCTTCGAAGCACAGCGCCGGACCGTGCGGAACCTTGCCGTCAGGGACGGGGACGGCGGCCGGACGCCTCAGCACCGCCTCGTCCCGGTCACGTCCGGCCGACCGTGTCCTGGTCGTCGACCGGGGTGGCCGGGGCCGGTACGGGGAGGGGCTTGTGGGTGGTTCTCGTGCGGCCGGTGAGGCGGCGGGCCATCGGCTCGGTGTAGCGGGCGGTGAGGGGGCCGAGGACGACGAGGATCAGGACGTAGGCCGTGGCCAGGGGGCCCAGGGAGGGTTCGATGCCGGCGGTGACGGCGAGGCCCGCGATGACGATGGAGAACTCGCCGCGGGCGACCAGTGTGCCGCCGGCCCGCCAGCGGCCCTTGGCGGAGATCCCGGCGCGTTTCGCGGCCCAGTAGCCGGTGGCGATCTTCGTCAGGGTGGTGACGGCGGCGAGGGCGAGCGCGGGCAGCAGGACCGGCGGGATGCTCGACGGGTCGGTGTGCAGGCCGAAGAAGACGAAGAAGACGGCGGCGAACAGGTCGCGGAGGGGCGAGAGGAGGTGGTGGGCGCCCTCGGCCACCTCGCCGGAGAGGGCTATGCCGACGAGGAACGCGCCCACCGCAGCGGAGACCTGGAGCTTCTGTGCGATGCCGGCGACCAGCAGGGTCAGCCCCAGCACCACCAGGAGCAGCTTCTCCGAGTCGTCGCTGGAGACGAACCGCGAGATGTGCCTGCCGTAGCGGACGGCGATCAGCAGGACCAGCCCGGCGGCGCCGAGGGCGACGGCCAGCGTGAGGCTGCCCGCCGCGAGGCCGGCGCCGGCCAGCAGCGCGGTGATGATCGGCAGGTAGACGGCCATGGAGAGGTCTTCGAGGACCAGGATGCTCAGTATCACCGGGGTCTCCCGGTTGCCGAGCCGCCCCAGGTCCCCGAGCACCTTCGCGATCACCCCGGACGAGGAGATCCAGGTGACGCCGGCCAGCACCACGGCCGCCACCGGGCCCCAGCCCAGCAGCAGGGCCATCGCCGCGCCGGGCAGCGCGTTCAGCGCGGCGTCGACCAGGCCCGCCGGGTACTGCGTCTTCAGGTTGGAGACGAGATCGCTGGCCGTGTACTCCAGGCCGAGCATGAGGAGAAGGAGTACGACGCCGATCTCGGCGCCGATCGCGACGAACTCCTCACTGGTGCCGAGCGGGTAGAACCCGCCCTTGCCGAAGGCGAGCCCGGCCAGCAGGTAGAGGGGGATGGGCGAGAAGCGGAGACGTCCGGCCAGCCGGCCGAGCAGGCCGAGGCCGAGGATGATCGCACCGAACTCGATCAGGAAGACGGAGGAGTCGTGCACGCGGACTCACTCCCGCCCGAGTATCGCGGCGGCCGCGTCGACGCCCTCACGGGTGCCGATCACGATGAGCGTGTCCCCGCCGGCGAGCCGGAAACCGGGCGTGGGGGAGGGCACCGCCTCCGCGCGGCGCAGTACGGCGACGATGGAGACGCCGGTGTCGGTCCGCATCCGGGTCTCGGCAAGGAGCCGGCCGTTCCAGTACGACGTGGCGGAGAGTTCGATCCGCTCGGCCACCAGCCCCAGGTCGGTGGTGGACAGCAGGTTCGGGCTGTGGTGGGTCGGCATCAGCGCGTCGATGAGCGCCGCCGTCTCGCCCGAGGACAGCCGCAGCGACAGGGCGCACGCGTCGGGGTCGTCCCGGTGGTAGGCGCTCAGGATCCGTGAGCCGTCCCGGTGCGCGACCACGGACACCCGGTCCTGCTCCCGCGTGGTGAGGTCGTAACGGACCCCGATTCCCGGCAACGGCGTCCTGCTCAGGCGTGGAGCCCCCAAGGCTGTCTCCCCTGTCTCGTCGTGTCGTCGCGCAGGTTCTTTGCGCTTTCTTTAACAACACCCTAACGGGAGAGGGGGAGGGGGGAGAGGCAGGTCCTAGGACGGGTACGGGACGTAGCAGTCCAGCGCCGGGTGGTACAGCACGTGCCAGGTGCGGCCCTCGACGACTCCGCTGGCCGGCAGGCCGTGGCAGGTCTGGATCCACTCGATCTTCTTCTGCAGGACCGTGCCGTAGAACCCGTCGGCGGCGACTTTGGGCGGCTCCCCGCCCCACGCGTTGCTGAGGCACTGCGCCTGTCTGACCGCCGCTCCGGTGGCGCCGTACGCGAGCGTCGGCCGGTAGCCCGACGCCACGTAGGCGCAGCTCTGGCCGGAGGCGGCCGAGGCGGTATGGGGCACCGCCGGGCCCAGGGCGACGGCCGCGCCCAGTACCGCGGCCGAGGTGAGCAGTCGGAGCAGTCGGTTTCGTCTCATGCCCGCTCCTTCGGGGGGCGACTCGACTTCTGCCCATGGTCGCGCGGGAGCGGTGACGCCCGCGAGTCGGGAGCCCCCCGGTCACCTGGGGCCCCAGGTCACCTGGGTCCCGGGACGCCCGCCATCTCCGCCGCTTCCGCCGCTTCCGCCGCTTCCGCCGGCTCCGCCGTCCCCGCGGCACCGGCCCGTGCCGAGCGCCGGTCGCGTACGGCGGTGAGCGCGGCGAGCAGCGCCATGGCCAGGCAGCCGAGCACGACGACCGTGGACGACGCCTTCAGCATCGCAAGACCGGACCCGGTGAGCAGCACGACCAGGGCCCAGCGCACCGTGGATCCGGCGACCCGGCTGGAGACGAGGGAGCCGAGCAGCACCCCGGGGATCGCGCCGATCAGGAGCGTCGCCGCGAGCCCCAGGTCGGCGTCGCCGACGAGCAGGTGGCCCAGGGCGGCCGCGGCCACCATGGGGATCGCCTGCACCAGGTCCGTACCGACGAGGTGGTTGGCCTTGAGCCGCGGGTGGGCCAGCATCAGCATCACGATGATCAGGGAGCCCGAGCCGACCGAGGTCATCCCGACGATCACCCCGCCCACCAGCCCGATGAGCAGCGTGGCCACGGGCCGTACGGGGACCCGGGCGTCCTCTCCGTCCGCCCCGTCCGCGGCGGTGCGGCGGCGGTCGAGCCACATGCGGGCGAGCATGCCCACGACCGCGAGCATCAGCGCCGTACCGACGACGTACTTGACGCGCTGCTGCAGGTCGTCGCCGTCGCCGAGCGCGCGGAGCAGGAACACCCCGCCGAAGGCGGCCGGGACGGCGGTCGGCAGCAGCCAGCGCACGATGTCCCAGCGCACGGTCCCGGCCCGCTGGTGGACCACCGCGCCGAACGGCTTCATGAACACGGACGCGGCCAGGTCGCTGCCGATGGCCGAGGTGGGATTCACCCCGAACACCATCACCATGATCGGCGTCATGAGCGCTCCGCCGCCCATGCCGGTGAGCCCTACGGCGAAGCCGACCAGGGCTCCCGCGATGACGATCGGAACGGTGGAATCCATGGTGGGGGACCTTAGCCACCTTTCCTATGGGAAATGTATGGAAGGCCGCCGGTTTCAGCGCTCCGAGGCCGTCCCGCCCGGCTTGAGCCCGGCTGAAACCGGGCTGAAGCCGGGTTGAACCGCGGCTGCCGCACGCTCTGCGGCATGACGACGAACGAACACGAGCAAGGACGCGAACCCGCGATCGCGGCCACCGGGCTGCGCAAGGCCTACGGGGACAAGACCGTCCTCGACGGCATCGACATCCGGGTGCCCGCCGGCACGATCTTCTCCCTCCTCGGGCCGAACGGCGCCGGCAAGACCACGGTGGTCAACATCCTGTCCACCCTGATCTCCGCCGACGGCGGCGAGGCCCGGATCGCCGGGCACGACCTCGCCGCCGAGGCCCAGCGGGTACGGGCCGCCATCGGGGTCACCGGCCAGTTCTCCGCCGTGGACGGACTGATCACCGGCGAGGAGAACATGCTCCTGATGGCCGACCTGCACCACCTCTCCAAGCAGCGGGGACGGCAGGTCACCGCCGAACTGCTGGAGCGGTTCGACCTCACCGAGGCGGCGAAGAAGCCCGCCTCCACCTACTCCGGCGGCATGAAGCGCCGCCTCGACATCGCCATGACCCTGGTCGGCAGCCCGCGGATCATCTTCCTCGACGAGCCGACCACCGGCCTCGACCCGCGCTCCCGCCACACCATGTGGCAGATCATCCGCGAACTGGTCTCCGGCGGCACCACCGTCTTCCTCACCACCCAGTACCTGGAGGAGGCCGACCAGCTCGCCGACCGCATCGCGGTGCTCAACGGCGGCCGGATCGTCGCCGAGGGCAGCGCCGAGGAGCTCAAGCGGCTCGTCCCGGGCGGCCACGTCCGGCTGCGGTTCTCCGACCCGGTGGCGTACGAGCGGGCGGCGACCGAGCTCCGCGAGACCACCCGCGACGACGAGGCCCTCACCCTGCAGATCCCCAGCGGCGGCAGCCAGCGCGAGCTGCGCGCCATCCTCGACTGGCTCGACGCCGCCGGCATCGAGGCCGACGAGCTCTCCGTGCACACCCCCGACCTGGACGACGTGTTCTTCGCCCTGACCGGCAACCCCGCCGCCTCGACCGAGAAGACCGCCAAGAGCGCCAAGGAGACCGTCCGATGAGCACCGCTTCCTACGCCCTCCGCGACAACCTCACCATGCTGCGGCGCAACCTCCTGCACGCCCGCCGCTACCCCTCCCTCACCCTGAACCTCCTGCTCACCCCGGTCATCCTGCTGCTGCTCTTCGTCTACGTCTTCGGCAACGTGATGAGCGCCGGCCTCACCGGCGGCCACGCCGACCGGTCCGCGTACGTCGCCTACCTCGTCCCCGGCATCCTCTTCCTCACCGCGGCCATGACCTCGCTGGGCACCGCGGTGGCGGTGGCCACCGACATGACCGAGGGCATCATGGCCCGCTTCCGCACCATGGCGATCTCCCGCGCCTCGGTGCTGATCGGCCACGTGGTCGGCAGCGTGATCCAGACGATGATGGCGCTGGTCCTGGTCCTGGGCATCGGCCTCGCCATCGGGTTCCGGCCCGACGCCTCGCCGGTGGAGTGGCTCGCGGCGGCCGGCCTGATGGCCCTGGTCAGCCTGGCGCTGACCTGGCTCGCCGTCGGCATCGGCCTGATCAGCCCCAACGCCGAGGGCGCCAGCAACATCGGCACCCCGCTGGTGATGCTGCCCTTCCTGTCCAGCGCGTTCGTGCCGGTGGACGCCATGCCGGGCTGGTTCCGCTGGTTCGCCGAGTACCAGCCCTTCTCGCCCTTCATCGAGACCCTGCGCGGTCTGCTGCTGGGCAGCGGGATCGGCACCCAGAACGCGGTGCTCGCCCTCGCCTGGGGCCTGGGCCTGACCGTCCTCGGCTACCTGTGGTCCAAGGCGCGGTTCAGCCGTGAGCCCCGGCAGTGAGCCCGTGCAGCGCCTGCCGGGCCGCCGCCCGCAGCTGATCCGGCCCCAGGGCCGCGTACCCCGACCTCGCGTCGGCGTACGCGGCCCTGTCCGCGTTCTCGGCCGCCTGCCGGGACCGGGCCGAGGAGAGGGTGGGCAGGTCCCGCATCACCGGCAGCTGCTCCGCCAGCGCCAGCAGCCGTACCGCCGCCGTGTCGCCATCGGTTGCCGGGTCGCCGGCGGCCAGCCCGGCGTGGCCGAGGGCCAGCAGCACCGAGCCGTACACCGGCAGTTCCAGCAGGTCCCCGGCGCCGGAAGCGTCGCCGGACAGCATCTGGAGCAGCCGTTCCCGCAGCTGCCCGGCCAGCTCGGCGACCGGCTCCAGCCGGCCGTGCTGGGCGTGCGCGGCGAGCGCGGCCGCCTGCACCTGGAGGGACCACGAGTCCAGGAAGGGGTCGTCCGCGGCCTGCGCACTGGCCTCCCGGATCCCGAGCGCCGCCTGCCGCCAGAGGCCGAGGCCGACCTCGGTCAGCCCCCGGGCCAGCGCGATCTCCGCCCGGGCCTGGAGCAGTTCGGGAGTGAAGGCCTGCGGGGAGTCCGGCTGCCGGTCCGGGGCGGCGCGGCCCAGCCAGTACTCCGCCTCCTCGATCTCCCCGCGCTGCAGACAGGCGGAGACCAGCGCGTAGCGGACGCCGATCGCGTCGGACCAGGTACCGGCGTCACCGAGCGCGTCCGCGGCCCGGAGATGGTCGTACGCCTCCGCGCCGCGCTCCGTCTTGAGGCACAGCTCGCCCATCCGCCCATGGCTGAGCAGCAGCATGATCGGGTTGCCGAGCGGCTCCACCGCCGTGACCATCCGGCGCGCGTACCGGAGCGCGCGCTCCGTCTCGTACGCGGACTCCCACAGGTAGCTGGCGACGCCCGCCGCGATGCCCGCCAGCAGCGGCTCGGCGGCGTCGCACAGCTCCTCCAGCCGCTCGTACCGCGGCGGGCGCATGTCCGGGACCGCGCACAGCACGGCGGCCAGCGCCCGCGGCACGGTGTCCGCCGGGACGGTCGGCAGCCGGCGCAGCGTGACGAGCTGGCGCACGGCGTGCGGGCCGTAGCCCATGAAGAGACCGGCCGCGCAGACCGCCGCCGCGCTCCGGGCCGCCTCCACGTCCTCGGGGCGCTCCGGTCCCGGGCGGAAGTGGGACAGCGGCCCGCCGGTCTCGGCGGCGAGGGTGACGAACCGGCTGTAGCTGTTGCCGACGGACCACAGGGAGGCGAGTACGGCGGTGACGGCGGCGGTGGCCGGCCCGTCGGCGCGGGCCAGGGCGTGCCGCAGCGCGAGGACGAGGTTGTCCTGCTCGGCGCGGACGCGGTCGAAGGAGGACAGCGCGTCGGTGCTGTACATCCCGGCGTGGTGGGCTCGGCCGAAGTCCCGGGCCCAGGCGAGGAACCGGCCCGTCACGGCCTCGTCCTCACCCGCCTCCGCCAGCCTTGCGGCGCCGAACTCCCGCAGCGTCTCCAGCATGTGGAAGCGCACCCCGGCGGGCCCCTCGCCCACCTTGATCAGCGACTGACCGGCCAGCTGCTCCAGCAGCTCCATCGCGTCCAGGCCGGAGCCGTCGCCCCCGCCTACCTCGTCGCCTTCGCCTTCGGCGACCACGTACTCCGCCGCGGTCGCGTCGAAGCCGCCGGGGAACACCGACAGCGCCCGGAGCGCTGCCCGCCCCTCGGGCTCCAGCAGGTTCCAGCTCCACTCGACCACGGCTCGCAGCGTGCGATGCCGCTCGGGGGCGTCCCGGGCGCCGCCGCGCAGCAGCGCGAAACGGTCCCGCAGCCGGTGCGCGATGTCGGCCACGGAGAGCACCCGCACCCGGGCCGCGGCCAGCTCCACGGCCAGCGGCAGCCCGTCCAGATGACGGCAGATCTCGGCGACCCGGTCGGCGGGCAGCTCCACGCCGGGCCGGGCGGCCCGCGCCCGCTGCCCGAAGAGCTCCACGGAGGTCGCCAGGGACAGCTCCGGCAGCGCGTACACGGACTCCGAGGTCAGGCCGAGCGGGGCCCGGCTGGTGGCGAGCACCCGCAGTTCCCTCGACCGTGACACCAGTGCCTGTACGAGAGCGGACGCGCCGGCGATCACGTGCTCGCAGTTGTCGAGGACCAGCAGCGCGGGACCCGGTCCCAGCGCGGCGACGATCCCGCTCACCGTGTCCGTGCCGCCGCCCGGGAGCTGGCGGCCCTCCCCGCCGCCCACGGCCGCGGCGACCTCGTCCGCCACGTCGTCGTCGGTGACACCGGCCAGGGTGACGAAGTGGACGACGGGCTGTTCGGCCGCCCGGCTCACCGCGTGCGAGAGCCGGGTCTTGCCGAGCCCGCCCGGGCCGACGAGGGTGACCACCCGGGCGCCGCGCAGCAGCCCGGCCACGGCGGCGACGTCGGCGTCCCGGCCCAGCAGCGGGTTCGGCTCGTGCGGCACCCCGTGCCGGACCGGCGCCGCGTCCGCGCTCAGCAACTCCTGGTGCACGGCCCGGAGTTGCGGCCCCGGATCGCTGCCCAGCTCGTCCCGCAACCGGCGCCGGTAGCCGTCGTACCGGGTCAGCGCCGCCGCCCGCCCCGCGCCGGCGGCCTCGCAGCGCAGCAACTCCGCCAGCACCTCCTCGTCCCGCGGCAGCTCCCGGTTCAGCTCGGTCAGCGGCGCGGTGGCCTCGGCCCGACGGCCCAGCCGGGCGAGCGCGAGGGCGTGGGAGCGCGCCAGCGCCCGGTGCGCCCGCACCCGCTCGGCCCGCAACGCCGCCACCGGGTCGTGCAGTTCCTCGTCCGCCCCGGCGCCCACGCTCCCGTCCCACAGCGCCAGCCCCGCCTCGGCCCGCGCCAGGGATCCCTCGTGGTCCCCGGCCCGGGCCCGCTCGGCGGCGGCCGCCTCGTGCACAAGGAGCGCGGAACTGTCGACCGCCATCTCCTCCAGCCCCAGCCGGTACCCCGTCGGCGTGCTCAGGATCAGCTCGGCACCCAACTGCGACCTGAGCCGGGACACCAGGATCTGCACCGCCTTGCCCGGCCGTTCCGGCAGCTCGTCCGGCCACAGCCCCTCCACCAGCCGCCCGGTGCTGCAGCCGGTGCGCAGCTCCGCCGCGAGCAGCGCCAGCAACCCGCGCAGCCGGGGCGCGGTGACCTCCCGTCCACGACAGGCGACTCGGGGGAGCAGGGTCAGTTCGGGGGTGTCGGTGGTCACCCGTGCAGAGTAGGCGGCTCGGGCGAAGTCCGCTGCGGTTCGGCAGCGCCCCGTCAGGGGCGCGGGGCTGTATCAGTATGCGGCTCCGCCGCGTGGGCGCGACCAGCCACGACGGCGCGGCAGTCGAACAACTACCGCGTGGTCCGCTCGAAGGCCACAGAGGCCGCCTCCTCGCGCCACTGCACCGCGGCCTTCGTGCTCGCGTCCAGCAGGCGCCGGCATTCCACGCCCGGCGCCCGGCCACTCCCGGGAAGCTGCCCGGCGCAGGCGGCGACCGGACGGTAGCCGTCGCGCGTCGGGTTGCCCTGCCAGAGGCTGCCGCCGGGCAGGAAGGCGTACTCCAGGGAGGCCCGGGCCAGGTCCTTGAGCTCCGGGTACGTCAGCCCGTAGGTCTCCGCGGCGTACTGGTACTCGTGGCTGATGTCGGTGCGGGAGACGCCGGGATCGTCGGTGGCCAGGACGACCGGCACCCCGTAGGACCGGTAGGTGTCGAAGGGGTGCGCGGCGCCGCGCACGCCGAGGATCTGGGCGTTGCTGGTGAAGGGCATCTCGACGGCGATCCGCCGGGCGGCCATCGTGCGGGCCGTCCGCTGCCAGTCGTCCTCGTGGCGGAGGTCCACGCCGTGGCCGACGCGCTCGGCGCCGGCGATGTCCACGGCTTCCCGGATGTGGAACCGCAGGTCCTCCGGCGGCACCAGTCCGGGCCGCAACTCGCCCGCGTGCAGGGTGACACGGGCCCTCGGGTAGACCGTGTGCAGGTACCTCACCATGCGCATCTGCAGGGTGTAGTCGGCGAGCGCGACGGGCCCGTCCTCGGGCTGGACGAGGTTGACGGCGAGGAAACGGGGATCGCGTTCGGCGAGCCGCATGCCGAGGGCCAGTTCGGTGAAGACGCGTTCCCGGGACTCGCCGCGGAAGGCCTGGTAGACGAAGCGGACGGTGAGCCGGCAGCCGGGGCGGGGGCGGTCGGTGCCGCAGCGGGCGGCGGCCCGGAACCCGGCGTCGGCGTCGTCCGTCGCCCGGCGCGCGTCGGCGACCACCTCGTCGAGCCGGCCGCCCTCGACGAGCCTCGCGTGCAGGGCGGCGAGGTCGGGGTCCCAGCCGACCTCGTCGGCGAGCTGCTCGGCGCGGTCGGAGGCCGGGTTGACCATGGTCTCCAGATAGAACTGGTGCTGCGCCGCGACCGAGTCGGCGACCTCGGCGAGCACCTTGCCCGGATGGAGCGAGGGCACCAGCCCGAACTTGTCGAACGTGGCGAAGAAGTGGTCGTGGCCGCTCTGGTCCGGCGGGAAGCCGTACATGGACCAGGCCCGCAGGATCGCCTCGCGGAAGTCACGGTCGCCACGGGCGTCGGCGGCCGGCCGGGTGCCGGGGCCGCAGGGAGGTACGACGGCGGTCAGCGTCGCCGTGTCGACGCACAGCCCGTCCGCGGCGGCGAGCGCGATCAGGTGCTCGGTCCTGACCGCACCGAAGAGGTGGTTGTGCAGGTCGCCGCCCTTGGGCAGCTTCCGGAAGAACCTGCGCAGGGCCCGGGGGTCCTGGGCCCTGCGCAGCGACGTCAGGTAGGCGTCGGTGCGGGCTTCGGCATCCGTCGGCGGGCGTGCCGCCGCCCGGGCCCCCGCTTGTGCGGCCGCGGGTGGTGCGGCCGACAGGCAGGTCAGCAGGGAGCAGCAGAGCAGGGTCAGGGCCGCGGCGAGGGTGCGGACGAGGGCGCGGACGAGAGGGCGGGCGAAGAGGCGGGCCATGGCCGGGTACTGGGCGGCGGCTGCGACGGCGGGCGCCGTGCGGCGTGGGTGGCCGGCAGTGCGAGTGCTGTCGTAGGTCGTCACGGACCGATGATCATCAAGTCGGCCCGGCCGGGCCGGGACAGCCACGCGGCACGCACCGCGGAGCCACCCGAGCGGGCGCAGCGGTGCGTGCGGTGTGGCTGTCCCGTCCCGTGGCCGGCATCCGCTCCGCCGCCCCGTCGAGGGTGCCGTGCACGCGACGGTAGAGGTTGCGCCGGCTGCGGCCCCGGTCCTCGGCGGTCAGCGGGCGGTCCAGCGGGATCCCGTCACGGATGGTGCTCGCCGTGCGGATGCTCGTGCCCTGCCTGATGCTCCCCGCCGGGTCCGTCCGGCGAACCCCCCATCATCCGCAGCATCGCCGGGCCGCCGGTGCGCAGGAACCGTACGACCAGCGCGGCGGCCAGCAGCAGGAAGGCGATGTTGAGGTACGTGGTGTAGTTCCAGCTGATCCCGTCGTCGGGGATCTTCGCGTCGGCCTGGTCGGGGACCAGCCCCAGCCCCCCGAAGACGAGCTCCACGACGTAGCCGGCCACCGCCATCGAGACGAAGAAGGTGCCCAGCAGGAAGGCGGCCATCCGGGCGCCGTAGTACTTCCGGTAGATGTTGAGGATCGGCAGGATCAGCAGGTCGGCGTAGATGAAGGCGATGACGCCGCCGAAGCTGATGCCGCCCTTCCAGAGCACCACGGCCAGCGGCACGTTGCCGATCGAGCAGACGAACGAGGCGATGGCCACCAGCGGCCCGATCAGCGGTCCGGTCAGCTTGGCCGCGAGCGGATGGCCGGACAGGAAGAAGCTGCGCCAGAAGTCGTCCGGCACCCAGGCGGCGATCGCCCCGGCGATCAGCAGGCCCGCCACCAGGTCGCGCAGGATCGCCGCCCACTCCATGACGAAGATGTGGGAGACGGACGTGAACCCGTCCCGGGAGAGCAGCCGGCGCGCGAAACCGCCCTCGCCGCCCACGGACATGTCCATCGCCGCATGCCCCTCCATGGAGCCCGCGAGCCCCCGGTCCGCCTGCTCCCGCGCCTGCCGCAACAGCCGCTCCCGCAGCAGGACCCGGAACAGCACGGCGAGGACGACGATCATGATCGGGCCGCCGACGAACTCCGCCGCGGTGAACTGCCACCCCATCAGCAGGGCCAGGATCACGCCCAGTTCGATCACGAGGTTGGTGGAGGCGATCTCGAAGGCCATGGCGGCGGTGAAGTCCGCGCCCTTGCGGAAGAGGGAGCGGGCGAGGGCGACGGCGGCGTAGGAACAGGACGAGGAGGCGGCGCCGAACCCCGCGGACAGCGCGAGCGTACGGGGCCGGTCGTCCCCGAGCAGCCGTACGACCGTCTCCCGGCGCACCACGGCCTGCACGACCGCGGAGAGCGTGAAGCCGAGGATCAGCGCCCAGGTGATCTCCCAGGTCATCGATCCGGCGATGGCGAGCGCGTGCCCGATCGCATGCATGGTGTCCGCCCTTCGCAGCCGGTCGCGACCATCAGGTTATATACCCCTGGAGGGTATGAGGCCAGTGGTGCCACGGCATCCGGGTGGCGCGCCCCTCCTGTTCGCGCGCCGACGGCAGTACACTCCGGCTGCCGTCCCGGCTGCCACGGCCGCCAGGGGCTTCGGAGGTCTTCGGGGTCTTCGGGGGGAGAGTCACATGCTCTGGTCTCGGTTCCGCCGTGCGCGGTCGGCCCCCAGGCTCCCGCTGCCCGGTCCGTGTGGGCACCGGCGGCACACCCTGCGCACGGAGCGGCTCCTCCTCTACACCCCGGAGACGATGCTGGACCTCCTCGCCGCGGTGGCCGCCGCCTCGGACCCGGAGGCCCAGCGATGGCTCGGCTGGGGCGTAGGCGACCTCGTCGGCGCCAGCGTCCGCAAGGACCTGCTCCGGCTGTGCCCCGGTGACACCGACGCGCTACGGGCGTCCGCGACGGCCGGGCGCCTGCTGGCCCGGCCCTACCAGCCCCGCCCCGGCGGGGAGGAGATGCTGGTCGGCGTACGCCTGGACGACGGCAGATACGCCGGTGCCACGGGGCTGTTCCCGGGCACCGGGGAGGTCGGCGGATGGCTGGCGCCCCACGCCCGTGGCCTGGGGCTCGGCACCGAACTGTTCCGGGCCGCCGCGGTCCTCGGCCATGCCCACCTGGGGCTGCGGACGCTGCGGGCGGGCTACGAGCCGGCGAACGCCGCGAGCGGCCGGGCCCTGGCGGGCGCCGGCTTCGTCGCGGCCGTCGGACCGCCGCGCCACACCCTCCCCGACGGCCGCGAGATCGAGGCCCGCTGGGTCCGGTACATGACGACGGCCCCGCCCGCCCGCTGCCCGGGAGCCGCCCCGCTACCTGCGTGAGCCGCACCCCGGGCAGAAGGCGGCCCCGTCCGGCACCGCCGCGGAACAGGAGGAACACCGCTCGGACTGGGCCAGGTGGTAGCCGCAGCCGGAGCAGAAGGCGGCGCCGTGCGTCTCGGTGCGGCACTGCGGGCAGACCAACTGGCGGGGCGTGCTGGGGTCGTAGCCCTGCCCGGCCTGCTGTCCCGCGGCGTACGCCCGTTGCGAGGCCATGTCGTTGAGGCCGCGCTGCTGGGCCGCCATGGCCTCGGCCGCCGTGTCCGGAGCGCACCGCAGACACAGCCCCTGGGCCGCGTTCCAGCAGCGGCCGCACACGTAGTCGGTGCAGCGCGCGCAGCGGTTGAAGTGCCCCTGAGCGTTGTCGATCGCCCGCTGGAACGCCTCGTCGCGGGAGCGCCCGTAACCGGCCCCCGCCAGCCCCTCGGCCGCCGACGACAGCCCCGTCCCGGTACGGCCGAGCAGCCCCCAGGCCACGTCGGCCCCCTTGCGGACCCAGGTGGCGGCCCGCTCTCCGGTGTAGGGCTCGAACGGTGAGCGCCAGGTGTCGTAACAGCGTGAGCAGGAGAACTCGAACTGGAAGCCGGCACCGGTCCCGTTGCGCTCGCACAGATCCCGGTAGTTGTTGCTGAAGTAGATCTCGGCGCTCATGTGGTCCCCCCACAGGTCAGGCCATCGGACACATGCCGTACGACGCAGGGGAAACGGTACTGGTTCTGGCCAAAGGCGCCGAGTTCAGGACATGACCTCATCATGACCTCGACATGACCTCAGGGCGTACGTCGGGGCGTATCTCAGGGCGTACCTCACGGCGTACCCCAGGCCCGGTCCGCGAGCAGGCGCAGGCCGTTGAGGCCGACGAGCACGGTGGAGCCCTCGTGCCCGGCGACGCCCAGGGGCAGGGGCAGGTCGCCGGCCAGGTCCCAGACGACCAGGCCGGCGACGAACACCCCGGCGACGACGAGGTTCTGCACGACCAGGCGCCGGGCCCGGCGGGAGAGCGCGACCACGGCCGGGATCGTCGCCAGTTCGTCGCGTACGACGACGGCGTCGGCGGTCTCCAGGGCCAGGTCGGAACCGGCGCGGCCCATGGCGATGCCGGTGTGGGCGGCGGCGAGCGCGGGGGCGTCGTTGACGCCGTCGCCGACGACGAGCACCTTCCGCCCGGCCCGCGCCAGTTCCCGCACCGCGGTGACCTTGTCCTCGGGCAGGAGACCGGCGCGGACGTCCGTGATGCCGGCCTCGTCGGCCAGCCGGGCCGCCGCGCGCGGGTTGTCACCGGTGACCAGTACCGGGGCGCTGCCGGTGAGTTCGCCCAGCGCGGCGACCGCGGCCGCCGCCTCCGCGCGCAGCCGGTCGGCGATGCCGAGCACACCGACCGGTGTGCCGTCGGCCATGACCAGCACGGCGGTGCGGCCCTGCCCCTCCAGCCCGGCGACGTCCGCGGCGACGACCGCGGCGACGTCCGAGGCGGTGTCCGCGGTGGCGAGCGCGGTGGCCGCAGCGGCTGCGCCGGCCGGATGCGCGCTGCCGTCGTCCAGCAGTCGGGCCGGGCTGCCGACCCCGATCCGGCGGCCGCACACCACGGCGGTCACACCGGTACCGGGCGCCGAGGCGAACTCCGCCGCGGCCGGGATGTCCAGGCCACGGCTGCGGGCCGCGTCCACGACGGCGCGGGCCAGCGGGTGTTCGCTCGGGTGCTCGGCCGCCGCCGCGAGCCGCAGCAGTTCCTGCTCGTCGAGCCGGGACCCGGGCAGCGGACGGACGTCGGTGACGCGCGGGGTGCCCTCGGTCAGGGTGCCGGTCTTGTCCAGGGCGACGGCGTCCACCTGGCCGAGGCGTTCCATGACGACGGCCGACTTGACCAGCACGCCGTGCCGGCCGGCGTTGGCGATCGCCGACAGCAGCGGCGGCATCGTCGCCAGGACCACGGCGCACGGCGAGGCCACGATCATGAAGGTCATGGCCCGCAGCAGGGTGGACTGCAGCCCGGCGCCGAACAGCAGGGGCAGCGCGAACAGGGCCACGGTGGCGGCGACCATCGCGATCGAGTAGCGCTGTTCGACCTTCTCGATGAAGAGCTGGGTGGGCGCCTTGGTCCCGGCGGCCTCCTCGACCATGGCGACGATCCGGGTGATGACCGAGTCGGACGGGTCGCGTTCGACCTTCATCCGCAGGGCGCCGGTGCCGTTGAGGGTGCCGGCGAACACCTCGTCCCCGGCCGCCTTGGCCACCGGCAGCGGCTCGCCGGTGACGGTGGCCTGGTCGACGTCGCTCGCGCCGTCCAGGACCCGGCCGTCCGCGCCGATCCGCTCGCCGGGCCGGACCAGGAGGGTGTCGCCCACGCGCAGTTCCCCGGTGGCCACGGTCTCCTCCGTGCCGTCGTCCGCGAGCCGGGTGGCGGTGGCGGGGGCGAGGTCGAGCAGGCCGCGCACGGAGTCGGCGGTGCGGGCGGTGGCGAGCGCCTCCAGCGCTCCGGAGGTCGCGAAGATGACGATCAGCAGGGCGCCGTCCAGCACCTGCCCGATCGCCGCCGCACCGAGCGTGGCGACCACCATCAGCAGGTCCACGTCCAGGGTGCGCGCCCGCAGGGCCCGCAGCCCGGCCCAGCCGGGCTCCCAGCCGCCGGTGACGTAGACGGCCGTGAACAGCGGGCCCCACGACCAGGCCGGTGCCGAGGCCAGGTACAGCGGCAGCGCGGCCAGGAACAGCAGCAGCGCGGCCGCCGCCCAACGGGCCTCGGACAGCGCCAGGATCCGGGTGCGAGTGGAAGACATCCCGCCACCATACAGGAACACATGAAGAGCAATTCATTTGTTCATGGGTGGCGTCTGTACGATGGGCGCATGGGTCATGGAGCCGCACAACCGGCCGGCAACGTTCCGCGCGCTCGCCTCACCGCGGCCGACGCGGCCAAGGTCGCCACCACGCTCCAGGCCCTGGCGACCCCGTCCCGGCTGCTCATCCTGGCCCGCCTGCGCGAGGGCCCGCTGCCCGCGACCGAACTGGCGGCGGAGGTCGGCATGGAGCAGTCCGCCTGCTCCCACCAGCTGCGCCTGCTGCGCAACCTGGACCTGGTCGTGGGCACCCGCAGAGGTCGCTCGGTGGTCTACTCCCTCTACGACAACCACGTCGCCGAACTCCTGGACCAGGCCCTGTACCACGTCGAACACCTCGGGCTCGGCCTGAACGACACCCCTGCCACGGACGCGGACGCGGAGCCCGAGCCGGAGCCCGGAACGGTCGGCGCCCCCACGGCCTGACGGGCGGGAGACGGACGGGACCGGACCCCGGCCCGGCCCCGTTCCGCCGGGTCGCTCACCAGCCGACGGCGACCAGGAGCCACTGCGGGTCGGCGTGGGAGACGAACGAGGACTGGCCCGCCACGTCGTCGTACGGGAACCCGTAGGCGAGGTGGTTGATGGCGTTGTCGTGCCAGAACCTGGCGTAGTAGTTCGCGGGTGCCGCCGTGTAGAACTGGGCCGGGTCGGACTGCTGGGAGGCCGGCAGGGTGGCGACGTGGCGGTTGAGCGCGGCGCACATGTTCGGGTTCGCCGCGAGGGAGGCCGCGCAGCCGAAGATGTCGGAGGTGGCCGCGGTCACGCCCACCGACTGGGCGTACGAGGTGAAGTAGTTCGCGTTGGCGCCGCCCGCGCGGAAGCTCGGGTCGCTGCCGGGCGCGATGATCCGGTACGGGGCCTGGGTCTGGGCCAGCACGTCGAACTGGGACGGCACCGCGTCGACGAACCGCTGGAACGTGGTGGCGCGGTCCTCGGCGAAGGTCTGCCGGTTCTCGCCGACCTCGACGTCGTAACCGTCCTTGCTGTGCAGGCGCATGGCCAGTTTCAGGCCGAAGGCGTCGACCCGGGTGGTGTTCCCGTTGAAGACGTTGTTGCCGACCGTGAACTCGATGAAGTCGTAGTACGCACTGGTGGGCGAGCCCAGGTAGAAGTACATGCGGCCCGCGGAGTTGGCCGGCATGTCGAGGTAGGGCTGCTCGGCGATGGAGTGCGTCTGGCCGTTGAAGCTCCAGTACACCTGGCTGTCGGGGTACTTGCCGTTGGTGCGGTTGAGGATCTTCACCTCGACGGCGTTGTTCGCCGCGGGGATGTCGGCGGTGCTGCCCCAGAAGTCGTCGGGCGGGGTGGTGGACCCGGGGCCGTAGACCTGGAACTCCCACAGGGAGTAGCCGTACGGGGTGCCCCGCGCGGTGCCGTAGAGGCGGACGTAGCGCCCGCTGCCGGTGACGGCGGGGCTCTGGGTGCCGCCGGTGGCGGTGGTCGTCGAGTAGACGGTGGTCCAGGTGGTGGCGTCGGTGGAGGTCTGGATCTGGAAGGCCTTCGCGTAGGCGGCCTCCCAGTTCAGGGTGACGCTGCTGAGCTGCTGGACGGAGCCGAGGTCCACCTGCAGCCACTGCGGGTCGGCGAAGGCCGAGGACCAGCGGGTGCCGGTGTTGCCGTCGACCGCGGCGCTCGCGGGGAAGGACGCGTTCTCGGTCGAGGAGGCGGTGGCCGGCCTGCCCTGGGACAGCAACTGGTCGGCGGCGTGCGCGGGCGCCGGTGCGAGGACGGCGAAGAAGGCGGCGATCAGGACGACGACCAGCCCGAGCGCCGCGCGTGGGCCTACCGCGCGGGCCGGAGGTCTGTGGGTGGGTGCGCCGACGGGACTCTGCATGCGGGTCTCCTCAAGCCGGTTCGGCGTGCGTGGGGATGGAGCAACAGCAGACATGAGAGCGCTCCCTCGGGTTGTAGACCCGCCCCTGCCCGCCGTCAACAACTGAAGCCGAAATCGGTCTGGTTGAGCCCCCGCAGCCGACACGACGCAGTTCCCGGCCCTGCCGCGGCGCACGACGCGCCCACCGGATTCGGTTTCCGACTGCTCGGAGGGCTCCGGGCCGCCGCGTTTCTACAACCCTTGGACCAACCGGTACGGACCTTTCCGCGCCACCGGGCCGATCAGCCCTTGTCGTCCTCGCCGCCCTTGTCCTTGCCCTTCTTCGGGGCCGGCTGGCTGCCCGGGCCGCTGTCGTCGCCGGTTCCGGGCTTCTTGCCACCGGTCGCCGGAGGGTTCGGGGACGAGGGCGTGCCCGGGGCCTGGTTCGTGGCGCTGGACGGATCGGTCGCCGGTGTGTCCGCCGAGCTGTGGTCGGGGGAGAACCACGCGATGCCGACCAGCAGCGCACCGAGGAAGATCACCACGGCGGCGACGGCGCTCACCGTCCTTGAACGGCGTGCGGAGACGGTGCGGCCTCCCGTCCGCTGACGGCGCCGCCCGCGGTGGGCCGGAGCGGCGCCGGCGGCGGTGGACGGGAAGGCGTAGGTGGTGACGGAGCCCGGCGGCAGGCCCGTTTCGGGCCACGCCCCCGCCGGTGCCCCGGAGGCGGTCGCACCCGGCTCCGGCGCGGGGCGCGGTGCGGGGCGCGATGCGGTGCGCGGTGCGGCCGCCGGGAGGGGCTCGGGGCGTCCTCTCCAGGAGCCCGCGGCGAACCACTCGGCCGTCTGACGCGCTGTGGGACGGTCCTCGGGCCGCTTGGCGAGGAGGCCGAGCAGGTAGTTCTCGAAGGCGGGCGGCAGCCCGACGCCCAGCTCCCGCGGCGGTACGGGGGGCGTGTCGAGGTGGTGGTGGAGCACCGCGATGGCGCTCTCGGCGTTGAACGGCACCCGTCCGGTGAGGAGTTGGTAGAGCACGCAGCCGAGCGAGTAGACGTCGGACGGCGGTCCGGCGGGCTGCCCCAGGGCACGTTCGGGGGCGATGTACAGGCTGGTCCCGACGATCTGGCCGGTCGCGGTGAGCGCGCCACCCGGGTCGTCCATGAAGCGGGCTATGCCGAAGTCTCCGATCTTCACGGATCCGACGGCGTCGAGGAGGAGGTTGCCGGGTTTGATGTCCCGGTGCACGATGCCCTGTTCGTGTGCGACGGCGAGTCCGGCGGCCGCCTGGGCGGCGATGCGGGCGACCTCCTCGGCCGGCAGGGATCCCGCCTGGGCGAGCACGCGGTGCAGACTGTCGCCCTCGACCAGCTCCATCACCAGGAACAGCCGGCCCTCCTGCTCGCCGAAGTCGACGACGCCGACCACGTTCGGGTGCTGGAGCCGGCCCGCGGTCTGGGCCTCCAGGCGGAAGCGGGCGGCGGCGGTGGGGTCGGTGTGCTGGGCGAGCAGGAGCTTGACCGCGACCGGTCTGCCGAGCATCTCGTCGTACGCCCGCCAGACCTCGCCCATCGCGCCGCGCCCGATGGCGGTCTTCAGCCGGTACCGGCCCGCTATCAGCACCTTTTACTTCTTCCTCACACAGTGAGACGACTCGACCGCTGTCGGCCATGTCCCTGTGAGAGGACGGATGTTGGTGGGTTGCCGCAGCCTCCCCACTCTACTGGCGGCCCGACCACGACCGACCACGAACGGGAGTTGCTCCCCTTTGATCAGCTGTTGAGCTTCTTCGGGGCGCGGGCGGCGCGTTCCACCGCGATCAGCACCGTGGCCCTGCCGGAGACCGCGACGGCCACCTTGTTCCGTACCCGTTCCGGCGCCGAGGGGTGTGAGCTGAACCGGGACGTGAAGGAGCCGTCAAGATTTCCGGGATCATGCGCTGCGCGGTCGTTGTCGCGGTGTCACCCTTGCGGCTGCGGCACACGAAGCGTGGCCGTCGGGGGATCTGCAGAGGCGGGGCGAGTGCAGTGGGGGACTTCCTGGGGGCGGTCACGGCGTTTCCGACCGTGGTCTTCACCTTCGCGCTCGTCGTGGTCGCGGTCTACTGGCTGCTGGTGCTCCTGGGGGGCGCCCATCTCCACGGGGCGCGCGGAGGACATCACGGCCACGGGCACGGCCATGGCCATGGCGGGGGGCGCCACGGGCACGGGCCCGGCGGGGGGCGCCACGGCCACGGGCGACTGCAGAAGGTGCTGGGCCTGGGCGGGGTGCCGATCACCGTGGCGGTGTCGCTGGTGGTCGCCTTCGCCTGGTTCAGCGCGCTGAGCGGCCGGGTCGCACTCGGCAGCGGGCACGGGGGAGTCCTGCTGCCGGTCGCCCTGGCCGGCGGGTGGGCGGGAGCGCGGCTGCTGGCGTGGCCGCTGGGGCGGCTGATGCCGGCGCCCGCCCCGCCACCGTCGCGCCGGGACTTCGTCGGCCTCGGCTGTGTGATCCGCACCGGCCGGGTCGGCCCCGACTTCGGACAGGCCGAGGTCCGTGCGGCCGACGGCTCCTCCGCCGTCGTACAGGTCCGGCAGAGCCTCGACGACGCGGCCGGGCCGGGCGGCGCGCTCCGCACCGGGGCGTCGGCACTCATCTACGACTACGACGACGCGGGCGAGTACTTCTGGGTCATGCCCGCCGTGCCGACCACCGGCTGACGCGACAACACCCCCCGTCGTCCCCGTCGTTCGTCCGGGCGTTCCGCACGCCCGTCGCTCACTCATCCATCCACGGCAAGGTCGTCCAAGGGAACAGCCATGTCTGTCGTCACCATCGGAATCGGCGTACTCGTCGCCGTCCTGCTGCTCATCGGCCTGGGCACGCTGCTGCTCTTCGGCCGGCTGTTCCGCAAGGTCGTCCAGGGCGAGGCCCTGATCGTCTCCCGGCCCAAGAGCGTCGACGTCACCTTCACCGGCGCCCTGGTGCTGCCGATGCTGCACCGGGCGGAGGTCATGGACATCTCGGTGAAGACCATCGAGATCATCCGCACCGGCCGGGAGGGCATGATCTGCAGGGACAACATCCGCGCCGACATCCAGATCACGTTCTTCGTCCGGGTCAACAAGACGGTGGAGGACGTCGTCAAGGTCGCCCAGGCGATCGGCACGGAGCGGGCCAGCCATCAGGAAACCCTCCAGAACCTGTTCAGCGCGAAGTTCGCCGAGGCGCTGCGGACCGTCGGCAAGCAGCTCGACTTCGCCGACCTCTACACCAAGCGCGAGGAGTTCAGGGACCGCATCGTCGCGGCCATCGGCACCGACCTGAACGGCTACCACCTCGAAGACGCCGCGATCGACCACCTCGAACAGACCCCGCTGGGACAGCTCGACGCGTCCAACATCCTGGACGCCCAGGGCATCCGGAAGATCACCGAACTGACGGCGCTGGAGCACATCCGCACCAACGACTTCCAGCGCAACGAGGAGATGGAGATCACCCGCCAGAACGTGGACGCCCGCGAGGCCGTCCTCGAACTGGAACGGCGGCGCGCGGAGGCGGAGATCCGGCAGCGCAAGGGGATCGAGACCCTGCGCGCCCAGGAGGAGGCGGCCACCGCGCAGGTCCAGGAGGAGGAGCGGCTCAAGGCGCACAGCGCGCTGCTGCGGACCGAGGAACTGCTCGGCGTCCAGCGGGAGAACCAGGTCCGGGAGATCGCGGTCGCCGAGAAGAACCGGGAGCGGGTCCTCGCGGTGGAGAGCGAGCGCATCGAGAAGGACCGGCTGCTGGAGGTCGTCAACCGGGAGCGGGAGGTGGAGCTCGCCCGGGCGGAGAAGGAGAAGCAGGTCGAGGTGGAGCGCCGGAGCGTGGCCGACGTGGTGCGCGAGCGGGTCGCGGTGGACCGTACGGTCGCGGAGCAGGAGGAGGAGATCAAGCGGGTCCGGGTCGTCCAGGAGGCCGAGCGTACCCGGCAGACCGTGATCATCGCCGCCGAGGCGGAGGCGCAGGAGCAGCTGGTCAAGGACATCAAGGCGGCCGAGGCCGCCGAGCAGGCCGCGCACCTGCGGGCCAAGGAGCAGCTGGTGCTGGCCGAGGCCGGGCAGAAGCGCGCGGAACTGGAGGCCGCCGCCAACATGCGCCGGGCGGAGGGCGAACGCGCCCTGGCCGGGGCGGCCGGCCTGGCCCAGGCCGAGGTGGCCGAGCGGCAGGCCATGGCCGAGGCGGCCGGCGTGCGGGCCCGGCTGGAGGGCGAGGCCGCGGGCCTCAAGGAGAAGGCGGACGCCGTCCAGAAGGTCGGGCTCGCCGAGGCCGCCGTCGCGGAGAGCAAGGCGAACGCGGAGGCGGCGGGCATCCGGGAGCGGCTGCTCGGCGAGGCCGCCGGTCTCAAGGAGAAGGCGGCGGCGATGGCCGCGCTGGACGAGGTGTCCCGGACCCATGAGGAGTTCCGGCTCCGCCTGGCCGCGGACAAGGAGGTCCGGATGGCCGCGCTGGAGGTCCAGAGCAAGGTGGCCGAGGCCCAGGCGGCGGTGCTGGCCGCCGGACTGGAGAGCGCGGACATCGACATCGTCGGCGGCGACAGCGTGTTCCTGGAACGGCTGGTCGGCGCGGTGTCCTTCGGCAAGTCCATCGACGGCGCGGTCCAGGGCTCGGAGACCATACAGACCCTCGGAGCGGACTGGCTGAACAGCGAGAAGAGCTTCAGCGACGACGCGACGGAGGTGCTCCGCTCACTGGCCGCCGGGGGCCCGTGGAACCTGGCCCTGCTGCTGAAGCTCCTGAGCGGCCAGCCGGACGGCACCACCGCCCCGACCGACCCGGTCCAACTCGCCAACGGCACCACCAAGTAGCGCGACGACGGGGGCGCCCCGAAAGGGGCGCGGGGCTGTATCGATGTGCGGCTACCGCCGCGCGGGCGCGACCAGCCACAGCGGCGCCGCAGACGAACGACGGGCGCAACGCGGCCAGGAGGAGCGGACAGCAACCATGGGCGTCGAGGACGGCACCTACCAGATCCTGCGGGCAAGGCTCGCCGACCGCGCGGCGGAACTGGCCCGCAGGGCCACCGCGCTGAACTCCCGCCGGCAGGACGCCTTCGGCTCCCGCCCCCTGGAACTGGCGGGCTCGGCCCGCCCCCGCACCGCAGGCGAGGGCACCGCATGCGGCGTGGTCACCGTACGCCCCGACGTCCTCCTGCTCGGCACCTCCGCACCCGACCTCGACGCGGGCCTGCTGTCGCTGCACGCCGTGGACGGCTCGCCCCTGGGGTCCGAGAAGGTCCCCGGCCTCCTCGACGACGAGCGGTTCCACCGCGACCTCGCCGAGCTGCTGCGCTACTACCGGGACGCCCGCCTCACCGACCTGCGGCGCACGGCGTCGGGGCGGCTGCTCGCGGTGTTCCGCACCGGCGAGAACGAGGGCGATCTGCGCGTCCTGAGCTGGCAGTTGGGGACGGACCGGGTCGGCCGGGTCGAGTACCTGGGCAACCACGGTGAACGCGACCTTCCGCAGCCGCCCGGCTCCGAGCTGCCGTGGACGACGACCGGACGCGAGCACCACGCGGACGGCAGGATCCTGATCGAAGGCGGCGAGGGCGCGGTCTCGGTCGCCACCACCGGCGGCAGCCTCACGGTCCGGGCCCACCCCGGCGACCGGCAGCTGTTCCGGGAGCCGGTCGACGAGCCGCTGCAGAGCCTCGCCGACGCCACCGTCGCGTACGCGGCGACCGGCCCCCTGCTGCTCCTGCGGATCCGCCCCTACAACGAACCCGCGGACCGCTACCTGGTCGTCAACACCCGTACCGGTTCGGTCCGCCGCCAGGACTCCCTCGGCCGCGGCGCCAGACTGCTCCCCGCCGAGCAGGGGCTGATCTTCCCCGGCGGCTACGAGCTGGCGGACGGCAGCCACCGGGCCTTCCGCATCGGCGGCGGGCCGGGAGGCGCAGCCGCCGAAGCGGGCGCCGACTCCGCCGCGGACGAGCTGCGCTTCGACGCGGTGCTCCCCTCGCCCAACGGCGAGGACCTGCTCTACGTCCTGCGCCGGCCGGGCCGTGCCCAGGTCCTGCTGCTGCCGTGGAACACGGTCCGGCGCGAGGCGGCGAGCGCCCTGCACGGCGCGGCGTACGCCCTGCTGCCGGACGGCACCCTCGTCCTGCTCAGAGCGGACCACGAGCCGGTGCGCACGCACGAACTCCAGCTGTGGAACACCCCTTTCCAGTCCGCCGACCACGCCGCCGCCCAGCCGGTCGGCGACGGCCCACTGGCGCGGATCGGCAACGCCGACCTGGTCGCGGGCATCGCCGACTGCCTCGACGTGGTCCGCGGCGCGACCGCCGCCGCACAGAGGAACCAACAGGAGAACCAACAGGAGAACCAGGCGACGGCCTCCCCGGAGCTGATCCTCGACGCCTGCGCCAAGGCGGCGGACCGCCACTACTGGCTGGCCGACACCGGCCTGCTCGAACCGCTCACCGAACTACGGGCCACCGCCGAGCAGTTGGTGGCCGAGCAGGCCAGGGTCCGTCAACTCGCCGCCCGCGCCGCGCAGGCGCTGGACCAGGCGCGTACGGAGGCCGCGGCCCTCGTCCGCCGCTCCCACGGCGAACCGCCCGCCGACGCGGACGCCTGGACCGTCCTCCTCACCGAACTGCGCCGCGCCCAGGGCCGTACCCGCACCCTGCGCGAACTGCCCCAGCTCGACCTGGCCGCCCTGGACCGGGTCGAGGCGGACCTGGCCGCCGAGCTGGCGGCGGCGACCGAGCGCGCCTTCGCCTTCTTCGCCGGACCCGACGCCTTCGCCGCCCCCCTCGCCGCCGCCCGGCTCGCCGCCGAGGAGGCCGCCTCGATCGCCACCGCCGGCGAGGCCGCGCGGCTGGCCGACCGCCTCACCGAGCAGGCGGACGCCCTGGCCACCGTCACCGACCTGGTCACCGGCGCGGCCGACGCCGACCCGGGCGCGGGAACGGCCGTACTGCTGGCCATCGGCGAGGTCCTGGCAGCCGTCAACCGTGCCCGGGCGATCCTGACGACCCGCCGCCGTGCCCTGCTCGACGCCGAGCACCGCGCCGCGCACGCCGCCGAGTCGGCGCTGCTCGCCCAGGCGACGACCGCCGCCCTGTCCGCCGCCGACAGCCCCGCCGCCTGTGACGACCAGCTCGCCCGCCTGCTGCTGCGGGTGGACGCGCTGGAGGCCCGCTTCGCCGAGGCGGAGGACCTCGCCGCCGACCTGGCGCTGCGCCGGGAGGAGATCCGGCAGGCGTTCGCCGCCCGCCGCCAGACCCTGCTGGACGAGGCCGTCGCCCGCGCCGACCGGGCCGCCGCCTCCGCCCGGCGGGCCCTGGAGGCGCTGCGCCGCAGGCTCGCCGGGCTCGGCTCGGCGGCCGACATCCATGCCGCGCAGGCCGCCGACCCGATGGCGCTGCGCATCCGCGCCGCCGCCGGGGAACTGCGCGACCTCGACGACCGGGTACGCGCCCAGGAACTGGAGGACGGCCTGCTCGGCGCCGTCCGCACCGCCCTGCGCGAGCTGCGCGACCGCGCCGACCTGTCCGAGGACGGCGGCGCCACCGTCCGCCTCGGCCGCCACCGCTTCGCCGTCCGTCGCGAGCCGGTGGAACTCACCCTCCAGCCGGACGGTGACGACGGACTGGCCTTCGTCGTCACCGGAACCGGCTACCGCCGACCCGCCGACCTCCCCGAGCTGCTGACCGGCCGCGAGTTCTGGACACAGCCCCTGGTCAGCGAGTCACCGACGCTCTACCGCGCCGAGTACCTGGCCGCCTCGCTGCTGCCCACGGCCACCGGTGGTCCGGGTGGTCCGGGTGAATGGCTGCTCGACCAGGTCCGCCGCGCGGCCGAGCGGGGCTACGACGAGGGGTACGAACGCGGCGTCCACGACCACGACGCCGCCGCCATCCTCGGCGCGCTGCTGCGACTGCGAGCCGGTGCCGGTCTGTTGCGGCACCCCGCCGAAGTACGCGCCACCGCCCAGCTGTTCTGGGCCCACGGCACGACCGGCCCCCACCGGGCCGCCTGGCAGCGCCGCGCCCGCTCCCTGGCGCAGGCCCGCGCCCACTTCGGCTCCGACGCCGCGGCAACCGCCTCCTCCGACCTGGCGGCCGAACTGACGTACGCGGTAGCCGAGTTCACCGCCGTCACCGGTCTGCCCCCGGCGCCCCGGGCGGGCGACTACCTCCAGGAGGAACTCGCCGACCCGCACGAGGGATTCGCCACCGGCGTCGCCGCGCGCACCCTCCTGGACGGCTTCGGCCACACCGCCGCCGCCCCCGCCCTCGCCGCGGACCTGGACGCGCTCGCCACCGACCTGCCCGCACGACACCAACTAGCCGCCGCCTGGCTGGACTCGTACGCGGCCACCCACACGGAAGGCACCGACAGCGAGGGCGTACCGGAGGCCGTGGCACACCTGTGCGCACCCGACCTGCCGCGCTACGAGATCACCGCGCCCGTCGGCGAGACCGTCGACGGCCTCCTCGGCGCCCACCCCCGCATCCACGAGGGCCGGCTGACCGTACGCATCGACGAACTCCCGCACCGGGCCCGGGTGTTCCGGGAGGAACGCGCCCCGGCATTCCGGTCCTTCCAGCGTCGGCGCGCGGCCGTCCTGGCCGCCGAGCGGACCCGGCTGCGCCTGGACGACCACCGCCCCCGTCCGCTCGCCGGCTTCGTCCGCAACCAGCTCATCGACCGGGTGTACCTCCCGCTCATCGGCGACAACCTCGCCAAGCAGCTCGGCACGCTCACCACCACAGGCCCCACCGCCGCGACCGCCGCCACCGCCCCCACCGCCCCGACCGACCGCAGCGGCCTGCTCCTGCTCCTCTCCCCGCCCGGTTACGGCAAGACCACCCTGCTGGAGTACGTCGCCGATCGCCTCGGCCTGCTCATGGTCCGCGTCGACGGCCCGGCGCTCGGCGCCGGCACCACCTCGCTCGACCCGGACCGCGCCCCCGACGCGGCGGCCCGCCGCGAGGTCGAGAAGATCGTCTTCGCGCTGGAGGCGGGCAGCAACGTCCTCCTCCACCTCGACGACATCCAGCACGTCTCGGCCGAACTGCTGCAGAAGTTCATCCCGCTGTGCGACGCGCAGCGCCGCGTCGAGGCCGTCAGCGACGGCGTGGCCCGCAGCTTCGACCTGCGCGGGCGCCGGTTCGCCGTCTGCCTCGCCGGCAACCCCCACACCGCGAACGGGCACCGCTTCCAGATCCCCGACATGCTCGCCAACCGCGCCGACGTCTGGAACCTCGGCGAGGTCCTCACCGGCCACCAGGACCTGTTCGCCCTGTCCTTCCTGGAGAACGCCCTCGCCGCCAACCCGGTGCTGGCCCCCCTCGCCGGATCCGACCCGGCCGACCTCGCCCTGCTGACCGCCCTCGCCGACGGCGACCCGGCGGCACAGGCCGACCAACTCGCCCACCCGGTACCGGACCTGGACCGCGTACTGGCCACCCTCACGCACCTGCGCCGAGCCCAGCGGACCGTCCTGGCCGTCAACAGCGCCTATATCGCCTCCGCCGCCCAGGAGGACACCGACCGCCTGGAACCGCCGTTCCTGCTGCAGGGCTCCTACCGCACCATGGCCCAGCTCGCCGCCCGGATCGACCCCGTCCAGAGCGACACCGAGGTCGAGGCCCTGCTCGACGACCACTACCTGGCCGAGGCCCGGACCCTGGGCAGCGCGGCCGAGGCCAACCTCCTCAAACTCGCCCGGCTCCGCGGCCGTTCCACCCCCGAACAGACGGCCCGCTGGCACGAGCTGTGCGCCGCCTACCCGCCCCCGGTCCGCCGGTCCGCCGACTGACCCGGCCACCCCAGCAGCCGCGCACCGAACACCGCCGTCTCCAGCGTGTAGCGCTGCAGCGCGTCGTCCGGGTCCAGCCCCGTGAGCCGTACGATGTGCGCGAGGCGGTACGACAGGGCGCGCACACTCAGTCCCAGCCGCCGGGCCGCCTCCGCCGAGACGTAGCGCGACTCCGCGTAGGCGGTCAGGGTCTCCAGCAGCAGCTGAGCCCCGCCACGGGCCGTCCGCAACGGACCCAGTACCCCGCGCACCAGCTCCTCCAGGGCCTCGCGGTCCCGCAGCAGGACCGGCAGGACCAGCAGATCGGCCGCGTTCAGCAACTTCCCGTCCAGCCCAAGCTGGGCGGCCTGCTCCAACGCGTTCCGCGCCTCCTCGTAGGAGTGCACGACACCGCCGGGCCCGCTGTGCGGCCGGCCCACCACGACCCGCCGCCCCTGCGTCAGCTCCGCGAACGCCCTGACCGCCGGGGCCTCACCCGGCCCGGCGGGCACGATGCACACCAGCCGCCCGTGCTTCACCGCCAACAGGACCTCTTCCTCCCCGAACCGGCCGAGCAACTGCCGCTCCAGCGCCCGCACCTGGGGATCCTCCAGGTCGTAGCCGTCCCCCTCGGCGACCGCCACGACATGCGCACACGCCAGATTCAGCCCGAACCGCTCGGCATGCTCGGCCAGCCGCCCCAGATCACTGCGGCTGCTCAGCAGGTCCGCCACGAACTCCCGCCGCCCGGCCTCCTCCCGGCGAAGCCGCTCCCGGTAGGCCCGGCCGTGCCCCGCGGCGAGCGCGGCCACCGCCGCCCGCAGCACCGCCATCGACGCCGCGTCCACCGGCAGCCCCTCCCACACCGTGCCGGTCACGGCCAGCCGCTCGTCGACCAGCTCGGCGAGCCCCCGCCCCTCCTCGGCAGCCCGGTCGCCGTACTCGCGCAACGACTCCAACTCCGCACGCCGCAGCCGCCGTCCACTCCTGGCCACGTCCTCCAGCACCCGCGCCCACGAACCGTCCTCGGATACATCGCCCCCACCCGAGTCCGCCGCTCTGCCCGTAGCCAACTCCCGCTTCCTCCCCCGCACCCTGCGACAGCGACCTGCCAGAGTACGCCGCACGGCAGAAACACAACACCTGAGGTGGCGTTCTCACGTGCGGCACCCGGTTCTCCGTGTCGGCACGGGCGGCGCCGGCCTATCCGCGTGTGACGACCTCCCCGAGCCACGGCCTCAGACCCCGCAGCACTTCCCGCAACACCTCACTCCGGGGCAGCTCGTCAGCTCGTTCGACCACGACGAGACCCCAGTCCTTCTCCCGCCGGCGGATCGCGCCAAGTGTCACCGCACGCTCCCGCAGCAGGTACCTCACCGCCGAAGCCAGGTCGGCCACCGGAGGACTCACCTCATAGTCGGCGAGTTTCCCGATGTACCGGTCCAGCCACTGCGCGCCTTCCCTCGCCGCGGCTCGGGACAACGCGGACTCGGCGTTCCCGTCGAGAAAGACCATGACCGGCCGGACCGGTGCGAGGATCTCCGTGAGGTCGTCGACGAAGGCGTCGACGGCCTCTTCGCCGTGCCCCATGGCGAGCAGCGTCGGCACGAACGGCATCAGCGCGTCCGCGATCACCACGTCGTCGCCGCTCGCCACGGCCGCATCGACGAAATCCGCCGTCGCCGCGATCAGTGTCCCCGGCCCGACCGTCCCCGTCGCCGTGAACTCCGCGGCCACCGCGGCGAACTGCGGCCGGGTCAGGACCTCCTCCTCACGGAAGTGATCCACCCGCAGCCCCGTGTCAGCGAGCCCCTGGGACAGCCCGCCGCACAGCGTCGACTTGCCCACTCCGGGAGACGCTCCCCACACAGTGACCAGAACGGTCATGGCAGCCGATCCTCGGGAGCCCTCTCCGCGGGAGGAGACATGCGGCTGTAGCGGGCTCCCCTGGTGCCGTAGTGGGCGAGGTGGAGGGTCTCACCGTCGATCTGGATCTCTGCCGGCGGAGGGTTGGGAACGGACATCCGCGGGTGGGCGTAGGGGTGGCCTTCGATGAAGAGCGGCTCCCGGTGGTGGTTCCAGCCGTCCGCCCAGCTCTGGGCCCGCTCGCGGGTCCACGGGTTCTGCAGGGTCCGCGGGGCGGCCGGGTCATGGATGTATCCGTTGAGGCTGCGCACCAGGGCTTCGCTGTAGACACCCTTGACCCGGAAGTTCTCCAGGTCGTGAGCGCGTACGACCATGTGGACGTACCGGCGGCCGTTGCCCCGGTGCCGGCCCACCGCAGGCCAACGCCAGTGGCCCGGGTCCCAGCGGACGGGCGGAAGCCACAGCAGGGTGCCCGCACGGAAGTGCTTCGTGCCGTGCTGGATCTCGAGCCCGCCCTCACCGTGCGCGGTCTCCCGCGCCACATTGGCCACGAGACACCAGCCCAGCAGCCCGTCCGGCACCTCTTCTTCGACGGGTCCCGTATCTGTCACGCCGAGAATCCTGAGGCACGAGGCGGGGCGCGAGCCAACGCTTATCGCTGCGCAGGGTACTCGGGGTGGACGCCCGGGCTCTGCCTGGATACGTGATCAAGCCCTAGCTCGCCAGGATCCCGTTCAGTGCAGCACTGTGGATCTTCTGCGTGAGCGCGAGCTGCTCTCGCAACAGTCGCTCGTACTCCTCCAGTCGCGCCATCGCGCCGGCAATCGCCTGCTGTATCCCGAGATCAGGCAATGCGACCGGCAGATCGCCCAATACGTCGAGAGAAATGGTCTTCATGGTCATACTCCCCGTGGAGTGGGCTTCGAGCCACTTGCGCGCCTCAGGACTGCGGAGGTACGCCGCGAAGTAGTCCGCGTCGAGGTCGGCTGGAGGCCGAAGCACGAAGCAGCCCGTTCCACAGATCCAACCCTGTTGCTCCTCGCGGACGACAGCACATCGCCCCAGCTCTCCACGGCGTGCGAGTACGACGTCGCCGCGATGGAGGCAGAAGCGTTCCAGGCCTTCGGCTTGCTGCTCGGTGATGTATCTGATGCTCGCCACACTGAAACCGCTGCCTGTCAGGTCCTTGGGCATGACCACGGGAACGCCACCGTCCTCGACATAGTCGTCGGCGCGGATGAGGCTTCCGGAAGGGCCGGCGAGCAGCACACCTGGCGTCGAGTTCTCGAACATTCCCTCCGCGGTGCCGGCCACGATGGTCCGGAGAGATACGTGCGGCGGCCGGATCCCGTTGCGGGTCAGGCGTTCGCATGTGCTGAAGCTCTTCCGCAGGC
This sequence comes from Streptomyces sp. NPDC047061, assembly GCF_040643955.1. NCBI lineage: Bacteria > Bacillati > Actinomycetota > Actinomycetes > Kitasatosporales > Streptomycetaceae > Streptomyces > Streptomyces sp. NPDC047061. The sequence goes on along the minus strand of NZ_JBEYVI010000005.1, from coordinate 210,120 downwards.
CGGTTCTCGAACCGGACGTCGCCTCGTCGTGCCGATCCAGCTCGTCGAGCACGGGACTCAGCTCCAGCGCTGTCGACGGTCGTTCCTGCTCGGCTTCGACGTACAGCCGGGGGTCGAGACTGCCGTCGTTCTCAAGGATCTCCTCGTGCACGACCGAACGGGAGAATCCCGGTTCGTCGGGTGTCGCACGAGGAGACCGCTGCCACGAGTGGAACCGACTGCTGATGCGTGCTACGTCCTCCGCGGTCAAGAAGCGTGGCCGCCTCGGCACTTGTGTGCCGAGCGGACTGGCGTCGATGAAGAGGACGTCATTCGCATTGCCGGGCGGCAACTGGCGGGCCTTGTCGCGGGCGAGTATCCAGATGTGCACGGGAATGGAGGTGTCATAGAAGAGATTGGGCGGCAACGCGATGACGGCGAGAAGTGCGCCGCCGGCGATCATCCTCCTGCGGATCTCCGCCTGGCGGCCGTTGGACCAAGCGGCACCCTGCGGCATGATCATCGCAGCGGTCCCGTTCTCGCTCAGCCGACTCCACGCGAGCTGGAGCCAGGCGAAGTTCGCATTGGCCTCGGGCGGCCGGCCGAAGGGCCAGTCGGCGTTGCCGATGTCCTCGATGCGCTGGTTGAACGGCGGATTGCTCACCACCCGGTCGGCAAGGCCGTTGCCTCGGCTCTGGAGCAGCGACACCGGGTCGGAGGCGCCTACGACTGGCTGATCCACTCCATGGATGGCCAGGTTCATCATCGCCAGCCGCGGATTGCTGCGGTCCGTGGCATACGCCTCGAAAGTTGCTCCATCCACGCGGCCGGACTCGGCGATCCACTGTGCCGCGGCCGCGAGAAGACCGCCGGACCCGCAGGCCGGGTCAAGAATCCGATCTCCGGGCTGAGGAGACGCAGACTCGATGAGCAGGCGCGCGACCGCGCGCGGTGTGTAGAACTCCCCAGCAGAAAAGGTGCTCTCCTGCACGTGGCGTTCCATGAGCAGCTCACAGGCCTCCGCCAATCCGGCCTCGGCCAAAGACGGGCGCTGGTTCAGCGCGGTGAGGAAGGCGGCCGCCCACGGTACGTCGCCCGACTCTTCGTCATCGTTGAGAAGTCCGACTTCAAGGTTGCGGAGGTCGAGTACCGGAAAGCCCCTGTGCCTTCCGGCACCGGCCAACGCGGCGCGCAGGTCCACCAGTGGCGAGAGACCGATACGGGCCTCCGCGACCGCACGGGTCCACCGCCTGACGAAGTCGTCCTCGGGGTCGCCCGCAGACTCGACGAATCCTGCAAGCAACAGGATTGCGAGCATGGACGTAAGGTCACCGAACGTGTTCCGGCCCCGCTGGTAGGGCGCGTACGCTCGCCAGAGCCGGTCAACGACGTTCGCAGCTTGGCTGTGCGTCTCCATGGTCTCCACGTATGGGTCTCCTCGCTCCAGACCGGCTTACTTGAGTTGGCTGATCGCATACGCCGTTGCGGCAACAAGCATCAGCAGACACAGGCGCAGCGTCATGCCCGTGCTCTGCATCGCTTTCCCAAGCAGTTCGAAGAACGACTTCACTCTGCCGCGCCCCCTGTCTTCGATCCTGAGTAATGACTGCGCAGTGCCAGTGCGCAGAGTCTCTGTTTGGCGACCTCGTGGGACGGGTCTGTCATCCAGAGGTTCGATGAAGAAGAATTTAGCGGCAACCAGCGGTGGTCGTATGTCCTCAGGTTGCCCGCCCAACCGCACGGGCATGGATGCGCAGTGATGCTGCGCATAACTCGGGAAGGAAGATCGCTGTTCATCGACGCGTGGAGAGGGTGTGGCGCTCGGCGGCCGGCGACGGGGAGCGTAGTGAGATGTGACGCAGATCTCATCTCATGGGATTCCGTGCGCGCTGGGGTCGTGGTCGGGCTCGGTACCCGCTCGATGCCGCCGATGTCACGCAGACCAAACAGGAAGACCATCCCCGGATGTCCGGGGATGGTCTTCCTGGTGCTTCACTGTCCGGGTGGCGGGGCCGCGCCTGGTTGTGGCCGGGTCGGCATCCGCTCGGCCGCTCAGAGGTTCTTGGCGAAGAACTCGGTGAGCTTGTCGGCGACCTGCGGGACGTACTCGGGATTCCAGTACAGGTCGATGTGACTGGCACCGTCGAGGACGAGGAGCTCCTTGGGCTCCTTCGCCCTCTCGATGGCGTCCTGGCTCATGTAGAGCGTGTCGGCCTCGGAGCCGGCGATCAGCAGCAACGGGCGCGGGGAGATCAGCTCGATCCCCTCGAACGGGAAGAACGCCATCTGCCGGCTGAGGCTGGAGAGGGCGAACGTGCCCATGAACCGGGGGTTGGGGTCGATCTCGGAGTAGTACTTGTACCCCTCCTGGTACATCACGGGGATGGTGGACAGGTCGTTCATGTCGAACTTGGGGTTGTCGGCGATCAGGGAGAACATCTCGACCTCCCCGCCGCCCGTCTCGCGTGTGCGGGCCTGGCCCGACCGCTTGAGCAGATCGGTGCGGTACACCGCCGACTGCTTGCCGAGGTGGCCGACGCCGTCGCGGCGCGCGGAGCCGATGTCGAAGGTGCTCACGCCCGCGACCGCCTTGATCCGCATCTCGGTCTGCGACACGTTGACCGTGTAGCCGCCGCCCGCGCAGATGCCCAGGGCGCCGATGCGGTCCTCGTCCACGTCGGGGTGGACGCTCAGGAAGTCCACCGCGCGGCGGATGTCCTCGACGCGCGCCGAGGGAAACTCGGAGAAGTGCGGCTCACCGCCGCTCTCGCCCTGGTAGGAGGCGTCGAAGACCAGGGCGATGAAGCCCTGCGCGGCCAACAGTTCGGCGTAGGTGGTGGAGACCTGCTCCTTGACGGCGCCGAAGGGGTGGGTCACCACGATCGCGGGGTACGTGGTGTCCTGCGTGAAGCCGGCGGGCTTGAACAGGTTGCCGACCACCGTGTTGCCCTTGTTCTGGAAAGTCACTCGTTCCATGGCCGTGTCCTTGCTGTGCGGAGTGGTGGTGCGGTGCGGAGGCACCCTGGTCAGGGGCGGATGAGGACCTTGAGGGCCTCGCGGTCGTTCATCAGGCGGTAGCCCTCGGCGACGTCGTCCAGGGCCACGGTGCGGTCGAAGACGCGGCCGGGCCGGATGTCGCCGTTCAGGATGTGCGGCATGAGTTCCTCGATGTAGGCGCGGGCGGGGGCGACGCCGCCGGTGAGGGTGATGTTGCGCAGGAACTCGGGGAAGCCGAACGGCACTTCGGGATACTGCGGGGCGCCGACACGGCTGATCACGCCCCCGTCGCGGACCACGCCCGTGGCCTGCACGAGGGCGTCCCTGAGGCCGACGCATTCCAGCACCCGGTCGGTGCCGGTGCCGCCGGTCAGCTCGCGCACGGCGGCGACGCCGTCCTGGCCGCGCCCGGCGACCACGTCGGTGGCGCCGAACTCGCGCCCGAGGTCGGTGCGCTGGGTGTGGCGGCCCATGAGGATGATCCGCTCGGCACCGAGCAGCTTCGCGGAGATGACCGCGGACAGGCCGACCGCGCCGTCGCCGATGACGGTGACGCTGTCGCCGGCCTTCACCCGGGCGGTGCGGGCGGCGTGGTAGCCGGTGCACAGCACGTCGGAGAGGGTCAACAGGTCGGGCAGCAGTTCGGAGTCCGCGCCGACCGGGAGCTTGACCAGGGTGCTGTCGGCGAAGGGGATCCGGGCGGCCTCGCCCTGACCGCCGTCGACACCGCCGACCCCCCAGGGGCCGCCGTGGACGCAGGAGGTTGTCAGGCCCCGGCGGCAGTTCTCACAGGTGCCGTCCGAGTAGGTGAACGGGACCACCACCAAGTCGCCTGACTTGAAGCTCTTCGCCTCCGTGCCGGTCTCCTCGACCACACCGATGAACTCGTGGCCCATCTGGCGGGGCCGGTCGGTCAGCGGCTGGGACTTGTAGGGCCACAGGTCGCTGCCGCAGACGCAGCCGGCCACGATGCGGATGACCGCGTCGGTGGGCTGCTGGATCCTGGGGTCGGCGACGTCCTCGACGCGGACGTCGCCGGCCTGGTAAAGCAATGCTGCGCGCATGGGGGTGCCTGTCCTTCGGTGCTTTCGGGGTGATCAGCGGGTGGGGGTGCGGGGCGCCCGGCAGGTGTCGTCGGTGACCTGCTCGGCCCGGTAGGTCTGCGGGGTGTCGCCGGCGTGGGCCTCTATGACCGTGCCGTCGCGGCTCCCCAGCAGGGCGATGCCCTCGACGATGTGCAGGGTCTGGCCCCGGCGGTGGTCTTCCCCTGACCGGCCATGGGGCGATGCCTTCGTCTCAATGGTGACGGCCGTCGAAGGGGTCGTCTTCGGGCGTTCCGGGCGATGGAGCGTGTCGGTGATCTGCTCCCTGTCCACACCGTGCCCGGTGCGGCGGCCACGCGGCAGGGCGAGCTGTTCCGGGGAGCGCGAAGGGGGGTGTGGCGCGGCCCCCCTCGCCTGCGGCAGGCACGCTGCGCGCGGGCCACACTGGTGCCATGGCACCCGAACGTCAGCAGCAGAACGGCGGCGGTACGGAACTGGGGCGGTTCCTGCGAGCCCGGCGCACCCGGATCACCCCGGCCGAGGTCGGCTTCACCTCCGGGACCGGTGTGCGCCGCACCCCCGGGCTGCGCCGCGAGGAGGTCGCCGCGCTGGCCGGGGTGAGCATCGACTACTACACCAGGCTGGAACGCGGCCGGGAGACCCGTCCCAGCCTGGCCGTCGTCGAGGCTCTCGGCCGTGCCCTGAAGCTGGACGACGACGAACAGGGCCATCTGCGCGACCTCGCCGTCCGCGCCGCCCACCACCCGTCGGTACCCCCGGCCGCCCCCAGCCGCACTGTCAGCCCCAAGGTCAAGCTACTGCTGGACAACCTGCGGCCGAGTCCGGCCTACGTCACCAGCCGCACCCTGGACCTGCTCGCCGCCAACCCGGGCGCGCTCGCGCTGTACGCCGGTATCGAGAAGTGGCCGGTCCGGCAGCGCAATCTCGCCCGCTACCTCTTCCTCCACCCCCAGTCACGTGACCTCTACGCCGACTGGAGCACCCAGATCCGCGGCTGCGTCGCCCGCCTTCGCGCCCTGGCGGGCACCGACCCGGACGCCCCCGACCTGGCCAACCTCATCGGCGAACTCCTCCTGAAAAGCCCCGACTTCGCCAAACTCTGGGACCGCTACGACGTCGCCCGAGTCGGACACGCCCAGAAGCCGAAGACCTTCCACCACCCCCAGGTCGGCGAGATCACCCTTGCCTTCCAGGGCATGCAACTCGAAGGTACCCCCGGCCACCGCCTGGGCATCTACGTCGCCGAACCCGGCACCCCCGACCACGACGCCATGATGCTGCTCGACATGACCGCACCCCACGCCGGCGCACATCCCGCCGCCGGTAAGGCCCGCGCCTAGACAGGGCCATCCCGGAGCGTCGTCAGGAAAGCAGCGACGAGGGCGTGTGCCGGCTGCGCAGCGGCCGTCAGCCGAAGGGCACCTCGCGGAAGGCGTTGCGGATCTCCGTGAGGGGCTGACGGTCACGGGTACAGCAGAGCTTGTCGGCCAGAAGCACGGCCCGACCCTGCTGACGAGGCGAGATCCACATGCCGGTGCCGGCGAAGCCGTAGTGGACCCAGACATCGTCGGTGAGGGCCCTGCCCCTCCCAGAATTCTCCCAAACGGTCACCGGAGACGCAGAAAGGGCCTGACCCTCACCGAGAGTCAGGCCCTTGCCTGGTATTTCACTGTCGGGGTGGCGGGATTTGAACCCACGACCTCTTCGTCCCGAACGAAGCGCGCTGCCAAGCTGCGCTACACCCCGGTGTCGCTGCTTTGCTGCTTGTCGCGGCGACGTCGTTTACTTTAGCCCACTGGTGGCTGGAGACGAAATCCGGTTTAGGGGCGGCGTCCGACCGGGTTCGGGCGGGTGTGGTCCAGGGCTACCAGGAGGACTGCCAGGGCGTAGACGGAGAGGCCCAGGAGGAGGGCGTTGGCGAGGGTGGCGCGGTAGCTGTGCTGTTCGGCGTCCAGGAAGGGATAGAGGTAGCGGCCCGGCGTGCCGGGGAGGAGCATCTCCGCCCGGACGAAGGTGAAGGTCAGGTAGGCCAGGGGGTACAGCATCCACGCCGGCGTCTGGCGGAGGTGGAGGCGGGCCGGGGGCGTGAGGATCAGCCAGTCCAGGAGGGCCGCCGCGGGAGCCGCCGTGTAGAGGAGCTGCAGGGCCAGCCACTGGCCGTGCCAGGCCACCGGAAGGTGTGTCGAGCCCGTCATCGAGAACGGGGGCGTCGTATGGCCCAGGAGCAGGTGGTAGACCAGGGACGAGATCACCACGTACAGGAGCGCCGCGCCGGTCAGGGACGAGGGCAGGGGGCGGCCCGCCTGCCAGGCACGGCGGGCCGAGGCGAGGCTGACCAGGGTCAGGAGCACCGCCGCCTGGACTCCGAAGTAGCTCATGATCCGGTCCGGGTTGCCCAGCAGCAGCTCCAGGGCCACGCCGGCCGCCGCCAGTGCGGCCGTCACGAGGCGGAACACCGCGGTCACGGGGCGGCGGACGGGGGCGACCACCGCCGTCGCGGGAACGTATCCGGGCAGCAGTACGGGCGTGCCCGGAACCGCGGGGAGGTCGGGTATGTCCCTGGGTATCGGAGGAGTCGTCGTCATGCCCTCAAAGTAGGGAGAAGAGGGCATTTCTGGCGCGTTGGTCTACGCCGAATGGATTAAAAGGGGTGAATGGGGTGAGGGGGGGGCAGGTGCTTCCTACTCCCGCCCCACCAGCGTCAGCAGCGTCGCCTCCGGTGGGCAGGCGAAGCGGACCGGGGTGTAGCGGTTGGTGCCGCAGCCCGCGGAGACGTGGAGGTAGGACGTACGGCCCTCCGCCGTATGCGTGGACAGGCCTTTCACGCGGTCCGCGTCCAGGTCGCAGTTGGTGACCAGGGCGCCGTAGAACGGGACGCAGATCTGGCCGCCGTGGGTGTGGCCGGCCAGGACCAGGGGGTAGTTGTCCGCCGTGAAGGAGTCCAGGACGCGCAGGTACGGGGCGTGTACGACGCCCATCGAGAAGTCCGCCGTACCGGACGGGCCGCCCGCCACCTGCGGATAGCGGTCGCGCTTGATGTGCGGGTCGTCCAGTCCCGTCAGCTCCACCGAGACGCCCTCGATCTTCAGGGTGCCCCTCGTGTTCGTGAGGTTCAGCCAGCCCGCCCCGTCGAAGCCGTCCCGCAGCTCCTCCCAGTCGAGGTGGATCGCCCCGACGACCGGCGGGTTGCCGTTCAGGCCGTGCTTGCCGTTCACCTTCTCCAGCAGGTAGCGGGCGGGGTTGCGGGGCTTGGGGCCGTAGTAGTCGTTGGAGCCGAAGACGTACGCGCCCGGGAACTCCATCAGCGGACCCAGCGCGTCCAGTACCTCCGGGATGGCTTCCGGGTCGGACAGGTTGTCGCCCGTGTTGATCACGAAGTCCGGGCGCAGACCCGCCAGCGACTGCAGCCACCGCTGCTTCTTGCGCTGGCCGCCGACCATGTGGATGTCGGAGACCTGGAGCACCCGCAGCGGGCGCATCCCCGGCGGGAGGACCGGGACCGTCACCCGGCGCAGGCGGAAGGAACGGGCCTCGAAACCGGCCGCGTACAACACACCCGCGGCGCCGAACGCCGCGACTCCCAGGGGTACTCCGTATCGAGCGCGCATACAGCCATCGTGTCAGACCGAGCGAGCGCTCAGAGACCGGGCGGTACGTGAGGCGATGCGTGAAGCGGGTAAATCGGCGGGCGTCGGGCCGGTGGCACCTGCGACAATCGGTGCCATGACCACCACGCTCAAGTCGAAGCTGCAGGACGACCTCAACGCCGCGATCAAGGGACGCGACGAGCTCCGCTCGGCCACGCTCCGGATGACGCTCGCTGCGATCACCAACGAAGAGGTCGCGGGCAAGGAGAAGCGCGAGCTCTCCGACGACGAGGTGCTCAAGGTGATCGCCAAGGAGGCGAAGAAGCGCCGGGAGGCGGCGGAGGCCTTCGCGAACGGCGGCCGTGCCGCGAGCGCCGAGCGGGAGAAGGCGGAGGGCGGGGTCCTCGCCGAGTACCTGCCGAAGCAGCTCAGCGACGAGGAGCTGGACACGGTCGTCGCCCAGGCCGTCGAGGAGGCGAAGGCGGCGGGCGCCGAGGGGCCGCGGGCCATGGGCGCCGTGATGAAGATCGTGAACCCGAAGGTGGCCGGCCTGGCCGAGGGCGGCCGCGTCGCCGCCGCGGTGAAGAAGCGCCTCCAGGGCTGACCTGCCCGGCAGGTCCGGCAGGTGTCCGGCGGGGCCGGCAGGTGTCCGGCAGGTCCGGCAGGTCCGGCAGGTCCGGCAGTACGACGGTGGGGCCGCACCTCTGGAGAAGAGGTGCGGCCCCACCGTCGTAACGGAGGATCCGGGGGACTCGGGGGACTCGGCGGGGGAGCTCGGAGGACCCCGAGGTCAGCCTCGGTTCCCGCCGGTCCCGTTGTTGCCGCCGTTTCCGTTCCCCTGGATGAAGCCGTCGGGGAAGGAGTAGGTCGGGGTCGGGGTGGAGGTGCCGCCGTCCGTCGTGCCGCCGATGAGACCGCCGATCAGGCCGCCCGTGTCGTCGCCCCCGTTGCTGTTTCCGTTTCCGTTGCCGTTCCCGTTGCCCTTGTCGTTCTCGTCCGGGATGTCGACGAGGTTGAAGGACTCGGACGACTTGCCCTCCAGGGCGCCCGTCATGGCGTCCTTCCAGATCGGGCCCGGGGTGTCGGCGCCGTAGACCTCGGAGTGGTAGACGCCGCCGATGGTGATGTTGGTCATCTCGATGTTCTGCTTGGCGCTGCCGACCCAGACCGCGCCGGCCATGTTGGGCGTGTAGCCGACGAACCAGGCGTTCTTGCGGGAGTCCGTCGTACCCGTCTTGCCGGCGCTCTCCCGGTCGTCCAGACCGGCCTGCTGACCGGTACCGGAGTCGATCACGCCGCGCAGCAGGGTGTTGATCGTGTCGGCGGTCTTCTCGCTCATCGCACGCGAGCAGGTCGACTTGGGGACGGCCAGGGACTTCTGCTCGTTGCCGACCTTCTGGGTGATCGACTCGATGGCGACCGGCGTGCAGTACATGCCGCGGTCGGCGAAGGCGGCGTATGCGCTCGCCATGGTCAGCGGGGAGAGGCCGATCGCGCCGAGGGCGATGGACGGGGTCTCCGGAAGCTTCGAGCCGTCGCCCTGGTGGACGTTCAGCGAGTCGGTCATCTTGACCACCGGGCACAGGCCGATGTCGGAGATCAGCTGGACGAAGTAGGTGTTGATGGACTTCGCCATCGCCTTCTTCATCTGGTACGGCCCGACCTCGGACTCGTTCTCGTTCTGGACCTGCTCGCCGTCCGTGTTGACCCACTGCTTGCCGTTGCACTGCTGGACGGGGCTCGGGTAGTTCATCTTGTACGGCGACGAGTACTCCTGCGTCGCCGACTTGCCGCCCTCGATGGCGGCCGCGGCCACGAACGGCTTGAACGTCGAACCCGTCGGGAAGCCGTAGTTGGAGCCGCCGTAGTCCCGGTCGACAGAGAAGTTGTACTCGGTCTCGTTCTTGTTGTAGCCGTACGGCTTCGACTGGCCCATCGCCAGGATCTTGCCGGAGCCGGGCTCCACCAGGGTGGCGGCCGCGGCGACCGAGTCGGACTTGTAGACGTGGTCCTTGATCGAGGACTGCACCGAGTCCTGGGCCTGCGGGTCCAGCGTCGTACGGATGGTCAGGCCGCCCTGATTCCAGAGCCTGGCGCGCGCCGTGGAGGTCTTGCCGAAGGTCGGGTCGTTGAGGAAGACGTTCTCGACGTACTTGCAGAAGAACCCGGCGCCCTTGACGGCGGTGATGCAGCCGTTCTTCGGCTGGGTGACGTGCAGCCCGAGCGGGGTCTCCTTGGCCTTGTCGGCCTCCGCCTGGGAGATGTCGCCCAGTTGGGCCATGCGCTCCAGCACCACGTTGCGGCGCTTGGTGGCCTCGGCCTCGTCGTTGACCGGGTCGTAGCGGCTGGGCGACTGGACGATGCCGGCCAGCAGGGCCGACTGCTGCAGGTTCAGGTCCTTGGCGTGCTTGGAGAAGTAGCGCTGGGAGGCGGCCTCGACGCCGTAGGCCTGCTCGCCGAAGAAGGTGATGTTCAGGTAGTTCTCGAGGATCTTCTTCTTGCCGAGCTTCTCCTCCAGCTGGATCGCGTACTTCAGCTCCTTGACCTTGCGGCCGAGGGTCTGCTGGGTGGCCTGGGCGACCTTGGTCGGGTCGTCGCCGGCCTCCTCGATGAAGTAGTTCTTCACCAGCTGCTGGGTGAGCGTCGAGGCGCCCTGGGACACCCCGCCGCTCTGCGCGTTCTTGTTCAGCGCGCGCAGCACGCCCTTCAGGTCGATGGCCCCGTGCTGGTAGTAGCGCGAGTCCTCGATCGCGACGATCGCCTTCTGCATGTAGGGCGAGATGTCCTTGAGGTCCACCACCGTGCGGTCACGGGAGTAGACCTGGGCGATCTGGTTGCCCTTGCTGTCGAGGATCGTGGTGCGCTGGCTGAGCTGCGGGCTCTTCAGGTTGGCCGGGATCTCGTCGAAACCCTGTACCGAACCTTTGGCCGCGAGGCCCAGGGCCCCGGCCGCGGGCAGCGCGATGCCCGCCATCACGGCTCCCGCGAGCACACTGACACCGAGGAACTTGGCGGCCTGCTGCGTGGTCGACAGACCACCGCCCGAGCGCTTCTTTGGCATGGGGGCAGCCTAATCCGTAGTCCTGGGCGTTCCGGGGGAGCGGGTGGCTCTCGGGATGTTCGAGTGCCGGATCGTGACATACGGGACCAGGCGCGTGCGGCAGGCATGACTCGGCGCACAGAACCACGCATGGCGCCACGCCCGGAACCATGCACGGAACCACGCATGGCACGGCGCACGGCACGACGACATGAACGGTCTACCTTGCCATTCGCCGGACACGCGTACAGGCCTTGGCCTAAGCTGCTCTCAACTGTCACAGCAGTGCGGCCACGTATCAATACGTCCGGCGACCCCGAATCGTTCCGGAACCAGCCCACTTTTTTTCGGGTGATGTGTTGGTCGCGTGTCCGAATCCGCCTCGTGTGTCACCTGGCGTCCGTTGTGACGCGCCGCAGCTGTCCCGGTTTGCCGTGATGATCACGCATGTCGCCAGCTCACTCCCGCGGGTGATCTGCCGCTTACCCATAGTCCGTTCGGGCCATTCAAGATTGGGCCCGAAGGGGGTGTTGCGCTGTGCCCGCCTTCCGTAACGTCCTCAACTGGCGGCGGTGAATATGCCGCTGCCGCCGTGGGGGAGCCTCGATTCGGGAGAGGACGGCGCCGGTATGGGCTGGGTAACCGACTGGAGTGCGCAGGCTGCCTGCCGCACTACCGATCCGGATGAACTGTTCGTTCAAGGAGCAGCGCAGAACAGGGCCAAGGCGGTGTGCACCGGATGTCCGGTACGCACTGAATGCCTGGCCGATGCGCTGGACAATCGCGTCGAGTTCGGCGTGTGGGGAGGCATGACGGAGCGGGAGCGCCGCGCACTGCTGCGCAGGCGGCCCACCGTGACCTCCTGGCGCAGGCTCCTGGAGACAGCGCGCTCGGAGTACGAGCGGGGGACCGGGATCGTCCCCCTCGACAGCGACGAGGTGTACGAGAACTACGCGGCCGTGAGCTAGGCCCCACAGGCCGTCTACGGCGAGCCAGACCGCAACGGTCCCAGACCGCAACGGTCCGCGCCGCAAAGGTCTACGGCAGCTCCGGCCGGCCGGCCGCGAGCCGGTCGCCGATGTCCCGCAGTCCCGCGAGGTCGTGCACATCGCCGGGCAGCGCGGCCACTTCGACCACGGCCACTTCGGGGTGGCGCGCGGTGAAGCGGTCACGCGTGCGCTGCTCACGGGAGAGCAGCTGCATACGTTCGGCGTGCAGCCTCAGCAGGCCTGCAGTGAGCTGGTCGACGGTGCGGTCCGGCGCCTCTGACGAGGGGGCTTCGTCAGTCATGTCCTCAGGCCCTGACGAGGGGGATTCGTCGGGCCGGGACGCGGACGGCACGGGCGCGGGTGATTCGGAACTGCCGTACGTGTCGGGAGAGTTACGAAGTCCAGCTTTCCCGCCACCCTGATCGACAATGCGGGGCTCTTCAAGATTTTCCGCGGCTTCGGCATTTTCCGCGGCCTCAGGATTCTCCGAGGCCTCAAGATTTTCCGCGGCGGCGAGCGCACGCTCGGCCGACAACCGGTCGGCGCCGCTGCCGTGGACCCTGTTGAGGACGAGACCGACCAGCGGCATGTCCTCCGCGGCCAGCCGCTCCACGAAGTACGCGGCCTCCCGCAGCGCGTCCCGCTCCGGAGCCGCCACCACCAGGAACGCCGTACCGGGCGCCTGAAGCAGCTTGTACGTCGCGTCCGCGCGGGTGCGAAACCCGCCGAACGTCGTGTCCATCGCGGCCACGAACGTCTGCACGTCCTTCAGCAACTGCCCGCCGAGCAGCTTGCCGAGCGTGCCGGTCATCATCGACATGCCGACGTTCAGGAAGGCCATGCCGGCCCGGCCGCCGAGCTTTGCCGGCGCCGTGAGCAGGCGGATCAGGCGGCCGTCCAGGAAGGAACCAAGACGCTTCGGCGCATCGAGGAAGTCCAGGGCGGAGCGGGAGGGCGGGGTGTCCACCACGATCAGGTCCCACTCGTCCCGGGCCCGCAGCTGGCCCAGCTTCTCCATCGCCATGTACTCCTGCGTGCCCGCGAAGCCCGCCGAGAGCGACTGGTAGAACGGGTTGGCCAGGATGGCGGCCGCCCGCTCGGCGTCCGCGTGCGCCTCCACAACCTCGTCGAAGGTGCGCTTCATGTCGAGCATCATGGCGTGCAGTTCGCCACCCGCCCTGCGCTCGCTGCCCGTCCGGCGCTCGCCGTCCCCCCTGCGCTCGCCGCCCGTCCTGCGCTCGCCGTCACCCGCGGCCGAGCCGCCGCGCGTCGCCGCTCCCCGGTCCTCGGTGCCCTTCACCTTCCGCGGCACGTTGTCCAGCGAGTCGATGCCCATGGACTGCGCCAGCCGCTTTGCCGGGTCGATGGTCAGCACCACCACCTTGCGGCCGCGTTCCGCCGCCCGCAGGCCCAGGGCCGCCGCGGTGGTGGTCTTCCCGACGCCGCCCGAGCCGCAGCACACCACGATCCGGGTGTTCGGGTCGTCGAGCAGCGCGTCGACGTCGAGCGCGGGCGCGTGGGCCAGCCGGCGCGCGCCGTCCTGCGCCGGGTCCTGGGCCGGGTCCGGATCCGGAGTCATGACATCCCCTGTTCCCGCAGCTCGGTGGCGAGTTCGTACAGGCCCGCCAGGTCCATCCCCTCAGCGAGCAGCGGCAGTTCGTGCCGCTCCAGGTCCAGCTCGGCGAGGACCGCGCGCTGCTCGTGCTCCAGCGCGTACCGCTCGGCGTACTCGCCGGCCTGCGCGAGCAACGGGTCCACCAGCTGCCCGGCCTTCCCGCCGCGCCGCGCCCCGCCGAGCCCGGCCGCCGACAGCGCCTGCGCCACGGCGGTGCGCGGCACCGTCCGTACGAGTTCCAGGTCGGCCGCGTCCAGAATCTCCGGCCGGACCATGTTCACGATGACCCGGCCCACTGGCAGCCGCGCGGACCGCAGTTCGGCGATGCCGTCGGCGGTCTCCTGGACCGGCATCTCTTCCAGGAGCGTGACCAGGTGCACGGCCGTCTCCTTGGACTTCAGCACCCGCATCACGGCCTGCGCCTGGTTGTGTATCGGGCCGATCTTGGCGAGCCCGGCCACCTCGTCGTTGACGTTCAGGAAGCGGGTGACGCGGCCGGTCGGCGGGGCGTCCATGACGACGTAGTCGTACACGAACCGGCCCGCCTTGTCCTTCCTGCGCACCGCCTCGCACGCCTTGCCGGTCAGGAGGACGTCCCTGAGGCCGGGCGCGACGGTGGTGGCGAAGTCGATCGCGCCGAGCTTCTTCAGCGCCCGGCCGGCCCCGCCGAGCTTGTAGAACATCTGGAGGTAGTCCAGAAGGGCCAGTTCGGGGTCGATGGCGAGGGCGTAGACCTCACCGCCGCCCGGTGCTACGGCGATCTTCCGCTCCTCGTAGGGCAACGCCTCCGTCTCGAAGAGCTGGGCGATGCCCTGCCGACCCTCGACCTCCACGAGAAGCGTCCGCTTCCCCTGGGTCGCGAGGGCCAGCGCGAGTGCGGCGGCGACCGTCGTCTTTCCGGTCCCGCCCTTGCCGCTGACGACCTGGAGCCTGCTCACGCCTTCGAGACTAACCAGTCGGCCCGACACTCACGCGGGAGGCTGTGGATAACCGTGCGTGCGGTGGGCCACGTGTCCCGTGCGTCACAGCGGATACAGTCGGCCACATGACCAAGTGGGAATACGCAACCGTGCCGCTGCTCGTCCATGCCACGAAGCAGATTCTGGACACCTGGGGCGAGGACGGCTGGGAGCTCGTCCAGGTCGTGCCCGGGCCCAACAACCCCGAGCAGCTCGTGGCCTACCTGAAGCGGGAGAAGCCGTAATGAGCGCCGTCGAGGCCAAGCTGGCCGAACTCGGTCTCACGCTGCCGGCGGTCGTCCCGCCGCTCGCCGCCTACCAGCCGGCCGTGCGGACCGGCGGGTACGTCTACACCTCCGGCCAGCTGCCGATGGTGGACGGCAAGCTTCCGGTCACCGGCAAGGTCGGCGCCGAGGTCACCGCGGAGGAGGCCAAGGAGCTGGCCCGCATCTGCGCGCTGAACGCACTGGCTGCCGTGAAGTCCGTCGCCGGTGACCTGGACCGCGTCGCACGCGTGGTGAAGGTCGTCGGCTTCGTCGCCTCCGCGACCGACTTCACCGGTCAGCCGGGTGTGATCAACGGTGCCAGCGAGCTGCTCGGCGAGGTCCTCGGCGACAAGGGCGTGCACGCGCGCAGCGCGGTGGGCGTCGCTGTGCTGCCGCTGGACGCGCCGGTCGAGGTCGAGGTCCAGGTCGAGCTGGAGCCGTAGCCGACCGGAGCCGGAGGGGCGGTCCGTCCGAGCCCCTCTCGAACAATCGCTCCCCACGGGATAGCCTCCGGTAATGGCCGATGGACAGTGGTATCCCCCTGAGTGGCCGGACCGGATCCGCGCACACGCGGAGGGCACCCTCGTGCCGGTGACCCCGAAGCGCGCGGCCACCGTGCTGCTCCTGAAGGACACCCCGGACGGTCCCGTCGTCCACATGCTGCGCAGACGCGCCTCCATGGCCTTCGCCGGAGGCGCGTACGCGTATCCGGGCGGCGGTGTCGACCCGCGCGACGACGACCACCAGGTCCGCTGGGCGGGCCCCACGCGCGCGTGGTGGGCCGAGCGGCTCGGCGTCGACGAGGCGGTCGCCCAGGCGATCGTCTGCGCGGCCGTGCGGGAGACGTACGAGGAGGCGGGTGTCCTGCTCGCCGGTCCCGCCGCGGACGCCGTGGTCGGGGACACGACCGGGGACGACTGGGAGACCGACCGCGCCGCCCTGGTCGCCCGTGACCTGTCGTTCGCCCAGTTCCTGGACCGGCGCGGCCTGGTCCTCCGTTCGGACCTGCTGGGCGCCTGGACGCGCTGGATCACCCCGGAGTTCGAGAGCCGCCGCTACGACACCTGGTTCTTCGTCGCCGCCCTCCCGGCGGGCCAGCGCACCCGCAACGCCTCCACGGAGGCCGACCGCACGGTGTGGATCCGCCCGGCGGACGCGGCCGCCGGCTACGACAAGGGCGAGCTGCTGATGATGCCGCCCACCATCGCCACCCTGCGCCAGCTCCTGCCGTACACCACGGCCGCGGAGACGCTCGCGGCGGCGCCCGCGCGGGACATGACGCCGGTGCTGGCCCGCGCCCGCCTGGAGGCCGGCGAGATCGTCCTGACCTGGCCCGGCCACGACGAGTTCACCAAGCACATACCGACGCACGCAGCGACCGACCTGACGACCGGTGGAGCCTGACCATGACGGACGCAGCAGCCCTGCCCGGCCAGCCGCGCGGCGGAGTCCTCTCGGGTCCCGCCACCGCGCGGGCCGTCAACGTGCTGGCGCCCAACGCCTCCGCGATGACCCTGGACGGCACCAACACCTGGATCGTCGCCGAGCCCGACTCCGACCTGGCCGTGGTGATCGACCCGGGCCCGCTGGACGACGGCCACCTCAAGAACGTCGTCGACACGGCAGAGAAGGCTGGCAAGCGGATCGCGCTCACCCTCCTGACCCACGGCCACCCGGACCACGCCGAGGGCGCCGTACGCTTCGCGGAACTGACCGGCACGCGCGTGCGTGCCCTCGATCCGGCGCTGCGCCTCGGCGACGAGGGCCTGGCCGCCGGCGACGTGATCACCACCGGCGGGCTGGAGCTGCGCGTCGTACCGACGCCGGGCCACACCGCCGACTCCCTGTGCTTCCACCTCCCGGCCGACCGCGCGGTCCTGACCGGCGACACCATCCTGGGGCGCGGTACGACGGTCGTGGCGCACCCGGACGGCCGTCTCGGCGACTACCTGGACTCGCTGCGACGGCTGCGCTCGCTGACGGTCGACGACGGTGTCCACACCGTCCTGCCGGGTCACGGGCCCGTCCTGGAGGACGCCCAGGGCGCCGTCGAGTTCTACCTGGCCCACCGCGCCCACCGGCTCGCCCAGGTCGAGACGGCCGTCGAGAACGGCCACCGTGCCCCCGCCGAGGTCGTCGCCCACGTCTACGCCGACGTGGACCGCTCCCTGTGGCCGGCGGCGGAACTGTCGGTACGGGCCCAGCTGGACTACCTGACCGAGCACGGCCTGATCCAGCCGGAGATCTGGTCCGAGCTCTAGTCCCAGCCGTCCGGCCGGGGCGTCTTCACGCCGTGCACGCGCGCGTACTCGTCGGCGAGCCACGGGCCCAGGTCGTCCACGTACGACCGCAGTACGGCGCGGTCGCCGACCGGCTCGACCCCGTATCCGGCCGCCCGGCGCAGCTGGTCGGCGCGCTCCGGGTAGTAGCCGGCGAACGCCTCCGCCATCTCCCGCAGCTCGCTGGTCCAGCCGTTCCAGCGGGGCATGACGAGGGTGAAGCCGGTGCGGACGAGGTTCCGTGACATGAAGCGCACCAGGGGCCGCAGGGCCTCCTCGGTGTCGTCCGCGGCCGCGATCCGCTCCCGCCAGCGCGGCAGGTACCGGGCCAGGTCGCCGTTGGTCTCGCGGGCCAGCAGCGAGTCGGGGCGGTAGCGGGGCAGGAACTCGGCGAGGTCCTCGCCGAGCAGCGGGGTGCACAGGCAGGCCACGAACCAGCCGATGTCGTACCGCTCCAGCTCGCTGAGCACCCGCGCGCGGGAGTAGAGCAGGGTCCCGACCCCGTCGATCTCCGGGAACTCCTTGTCGACCGCCGCGCCGAGGGCACGGGCCGCGTCCCGGTCGGCGCCGGTCGGCTCCTCGCCCAGCACGACCACCAGGTCCAGGTCGCTGCGCCCCACGCGCGCGGTGCCGCGCGGGATCGAACCGTAGAGGTAGGCGCTGTCCAGGCGGGCCCCGAAGACCTCCAGGAGCCGGTTCCGGGCGGCGGCGACCACGGGACGGAAGACGCGCTGCACGCGCGCGTGCGAGCCTTCGCGCTCTATGAAGCCCAGTGGGTCGAGGCCCCGGGACGCGACTGTTTCAGACATGGGGAACCACATACCAGCCCGTCCGGCGTTCGAGGACGAGGCCGAAGGCCGATGATGCGGGGGGGCCGGGGGGTCCGGGGGCGGTGGCCCCCGGAAACCGGGGCCTACCGGGACCGCTTCGCCAGACGTTCGACGTCCAGCAGGATCACGGCCCGCGCTTCCAGCCGCAGCCAGCCACGCTGGGCGAAGTCCGCCAGGGCCTTGTTCACGGTCTCGCGGGACGCGCCGACCAGCTGGGCCAGCTCCTCCTGCGTGAGGTCGTGGACGACGTGGATGCCCTCCTCGGACTGCACGCCGAAGCGGCGCGAGAGGTCCAGCAGGGCGCGTGCGACCCGGCCCGGCACGTCGGAGAAGACCAGGTCGGACATGGCGTCGTTGGTCTTGCGCAGCCGGCGGGCGACGGCGCGCAGCAGGGCGGTGGCCACCTCGGGGCGCACGTTCAGCCAGGGCTGGAGGTCGCCGTGGCCGAGGCCCAGCAGCTTGACCTCGGTCAGCGCGGTCGCGGTCGCCGTGCGCGGGCCCGGGTCGAACAGCGACAGCTCGCCGATCAGCTCGCCGGGGCCGACCACGGCGAGCATGTTCTCGCGGCCGTCGGGGGAGGTGCGGTGGAGCTTGACCTTGCCCTCGGTGACGACGTAGAGCCGGTCGCCCGGGTCGCCCTCGTGGAACAGGGAGTCGCCACGCGCGAGGGTCACCTCACTCATGGAGGCACGCAGCTCCGCGGACTGCTCGTCATCGAGCGCCGCGAAAAGCGGGTTGCGCCGCAGAACGTCGTCCACGAGTTCTCTCCTTGTCGACCTGCTCAGGGGATCTTGCTCCCCCTTGGTACCAGGGGACCGTGCTCCCCATTTTGCCGGACGGTCCAAACAGTGTGATCTGTCACAAGGATGCCGCACAGGTGTGCCGAGGTAAGCGGCAGGGGTCCAATCGGGGGCTGATCTTCCGGGTCCGGGGCGGATGTCGGTGCCGGGCTTTAGGCTGGCCGGGTGTCCAAATCGCCGGTGAGAGCACAGGACAAGGGGGCTGGGCGGGTGGTTGTACGAGGTGATTCCGCTGTGGGCGAACAAGGGTCCGATGCCGCCTCCGGTGAGCCGAAAAGCGCGACAAAGGTGGCGAAGGCCGTGAAGAAGGCGCCGGTGAAGAAGACGGCGGCGAAGACGGAGACCGCGAAGAAGACGGCCGTGAAGAAGGCGGCATCGGCGAAGGCGGCGACCGCGAAGAAGACGGCGACCGTGAAGAAGGCGGCACCGGCGAAGGCGGCGTCGGCGGCGAAGGCGGCGCCGGCCGGTAAGCCCGAGTCGCAGACCTCGCTCGTCCGCCGGGCCCGCCGGATCGACCGCGAGCTCGCCGAGGTGTACCCGTACGCCCACCCCGAGCTGGACTTCGAGAACCCCTTCCAGCTCCTGGTCGCCACGGTGCTGTCCGCCCAGACCACCGACCTGCGTGTCAACCAGACCACCCCGACGCTGTTCGCGAAGTACCCCACCCCCGAGGACCTGGCCGTCGCCAACCCCGAGGAGGTCGAGGAGATCCTGCGGCCGTGCGGGTTCTTCCGGGCCAAGACCAAGTCGGTGATAGGGCTCTCCAAGGGGCTGGTGGAGGAGTTCGGCGGCGAGGTCCCCGGTCGGCTGGAAGACCTCGTCAAGCTGCCCGGCGTCGGCCGCAAGACCGCGTTCGTCGTCCTGGGCAACGCCTTCGGGCGCCCCGGCATCACCGTGGACACCCACTTCCAGCGCCTGGTCCGCCGCTGGCGGTGGACCGAGGAGACCGACCCCGACAAGATCGAGGCGGCCGTCGGCGCGCTGTTCCCCAAGAGTGACTGGACCGACCTCTCGCACCACGTGATCTGGCACGGCCGCCGGATGTGCCACGCCCGCAAGCCCGCCTGCGGGGTCTGCCCCATCGCCCCGCTCTGTCCGGCCTACGGCGAGGGCGAGACCGACCCGGAGAAGGCGAGGAAGCTGCTCAAGTACGAGAAGGGCGGCTTCCCCGGCCAGCGGCTCAACCCGCCGCAGGCGTATCTGGACGCGGGCGGCCGCCCGGCGCCGCCGCTGGGCGGCGTATCAGGAACATGACCCAAGGGTCTTCTCAGGGACGGGGAACGGAACGATCAAGGAGTCTTCGGGCGTTGGAACGGGCAGGACGGGGGAGCAGGGCAGGACGGGGGATGCCGTGACACACAGCAGCAAGGAGCAGACGGGCGATGCGCGCGCGGGCGTGGCGCTCGGCAAGGAGGGCCTGCCGGAGTGGCTCGACCCGGTGGTGCGGGCCGCCGAGACGATCCAGCCGCTCCAGCTGAGCCGCTTCCTGCCGCCGGAGAACGGTGCGGGGCGGCAGTCGGCCGTGCTGATCCTGTTCGGCGAGGGGAAGCAGGGGCCGGAGCTGCTGTTGATGGAGCGGGCCGGTTCGCTGCGCTCGCACGCCGGGCAGCCCTCCTTCCCCGGCGGTGCCCTCGACCCCGAGGACGGCGACCCGAAGGCCGACGGGCCGCTGCGGGCCGCTCTCCGTGAGGCCGAGGAGGAGACCGGGCTGGATCCGGCCGGCGTCCAGCTGTTCGGGGTGCTGCCCAGGCTGTACATCCCGGTGAGCAAGTTCGTGGTCACCCCGGTGCTGGGCTGGTGGCGCGAGCCGAGCCCGGTGGGGGTGGTGGATCCGAACGAGACGGCGCGGGTCTTCACCGTTCCCGTGGCGGATCTCACGAATCCGGCCAACCGGGCCACCACCGTGCACCCCAGCGGGCACCGCGGTCCGGCATTCCTGGTCGAATCGACCCTGGTGTGGGGGTTCACGGCCGGGGTGATCGACCGTCTGCTGCACTACGCGGGATGGGAGCGCTCCTGGGACCGCGAGAAGCTGGTCCCGCTCGACTGGCGGTCATGACAGGGTGTCGTTCGTGAATGTGCTGGACATCCTGTTGCTGGTCGCCGCCGTGTGGTTCGCGATCGTCGGCTACCGCCAGGGGTTCGTCGTCGGCATCCTGTCGGTGATCGGCTTCCTGGGCGGCGGACTCGTCGCCGTCTACGTCCTTCCGGTGATCTGGGACGCGGTGACCGACAACGCCGAGGTGGGCACCACCGCCGCGGTCGTCGCCGTGGTCGTGGTCATCGTCTGCGCCTCGGTCGGCCAGGCCCTCACCACCCACCTGGGCAACAAGCTGCGCCGGTACATCACCTGGTCCCCGGCGCGCGCCCTGGACGCCACCGGCGGCGCCCTCGTCAACGTGCTGGCGATGCTGCTGGTCGCCTGGCTGATCGGCTCCGCCCTCGCGGGCACCACCTTGCCGACGCTCGGCAAGGAGGTGCGCAACTCCAAGGTGCTGCTCGGGGTGTCCAGAGCGCTGCCCAACCAGGCCGACACCTGGTTCGCGGACTTCTCCGCGGTCCTCGCGCAGAACGGCTTCCCGCAGGTCTTCAGCCCGTTCGCGAACGAGCCGATCACCGACGTGTCGCCGCCCGACCCGGCCCTCGCGAACAGCGTGGTGGCCACCACCGCCAAGCAGTCCATCGTCAAGGTGACGGGCACCGCGCAGAGCTGCGGCAAGATCCTGGAGGGCACCGGCTTCGTCTTCGCCGACCGCCGCGTCATGACCAACGCCCACGTGGTCGGCGGCGTCGACGAGCCCACCGTCCAGATCGGCGGCGAGGGCCGCAAGTACGACGCCAAGGTCGTCCTCTACGACTGGCAGCGCGACATCGCCGTACTGGACGTGCCGGACCTGCGGGCCAAGGCCCTGAAGTTCTCCGCGGCGGACGCCGACACGACGGACAGCGCGATCGTCGCCGGGTTCCCGGAGAACGGGTCGTACGACGTCCGTCCCGCCCGGGTGCGCGGCCGGATCACGGCCAACGGCCCGGACATCTACCACCGCGGCACCGTCCGCCGTGACGTCTACTCGCTGTACGCGACCGTCCGCCAGGGCAACTCCGGCGGCCCGCTGCTCACCCCTCAGGGCCGGGTGTACGGGGTCGTCTTCGCGAAGTCACTGGACGACGCCGACACCGGGTACGCCCTCACGGCCGACGAGATCCAGGCGGACATCGCCCGGGGCCGTACCGCGAGCCAGCAGGTGGGCACCGACAGCTGCGCCCTCTAGGAGCCCCCTCGGGGTGCTTCGGGGTCCATCGGGGGGCTGTCGGGGGTCCTTCGCGGTGTCAGCCTCGGGTGTGGCGCAGACGTACCGAGACCCAGCGGGCCCGGCGGCGCAGGATGTGCGGAATCCCCACCCTGAGGTCTGCCCCCGGCAGTTGCGGGGCACCTCCTCGATGAGGGTTCGGGCCGCCTGTCGTACGGCGGTTGCGGGGTGCGTCACTGTAGTCGTGCGTCCAGCCCATACCCCGACGTCTGCCCCTGCCCCAAGGTCGATAACCTCCCGCGCGCCCCTGAATCGGCCTATGCGCCGGGCATGTGGCCGTTCGTAGAACAGGTGTACAGGTCCGGATACCGGGCGCATCGGCGCGGTCACCGATCGGGTTCGGGGTCTTTCAGCCAGTTGACCAGTTCGGTGGAGAACGCGACCGGGTCCTCCTCGTGCGGACTGTGCTGTCCCGGGGGACAACCCCCGGACCCCCGGCCGGTTCGGGGGCGGCGCCTTCTCAACGGTCGGGCTCCGGATCCTTGAGCCAGTTGACCAGTTCGGTGGAGAACGCGACCGGGTCCTCCTCGTGCGGGAAGTGTCCGAGCCCGTCGAACAGCCGCCAGCGGTACGGCGCTTCGACGTACTCGCCGGAGCCAGCCGCGCTGCGGGTGCGGGTCACCGGGTCCAGGGAGCCGTGCAGATGCAGCGTCGGGACGCGCACCGGGCGTTTCATCCTGCGGTTGAACTGGATGCCGTCCGGGCGCGCCAGCGAGCGCACCAGCCAGCGGTACGGCTCGATCGAGCAGTGCGCGGTGGACGGGATGCACATGGCCCGCTGGTACGTCTGAACCGCCTCGTCGTCCGGCAGCCGCGGCCCGGACCAGTCCCGGATCAGCCGGCCGACCAGCGCGCCGTCGTCGGCGGTGAGCTGCCGCTCCGGGATCCAGGGCCGCTGGAAGCCCCAGATGTAGGAGGCGGCGGCGGTCTGCCGGCGGTCCCGGAGCATCGCCGAGCGCCAGCGCCGCGGGTGCGGCATGGACACCACCGCGAGTCGTCGTACCAGCTTGGGGCGCATCGCGGCCGCCGTCCACGCCAGGTAGCCGCCCAGATCGTGGCCGACCAGCGCGGCGTCGGGCTCGCCGAGGGAACGGATCACGCCCGTGATGTCGAGCGCGAGGTTCGCCGGGTCGTAGCCGCGCGGGGTGCGGTCGCTGCCGCCGACGCCCCGCAGGTCCATGGCGACGGCCCGGAAGCCCGCGTCGGCGAGCGCGACCAGCTGGTGCCGCCAGGTCCACCAGAACTGCGGGAAGCCGTGCACCAGCATGACCAGCGGTCCGTCGCCGAGCTCGGCGATGTGGAACCGGGCGCCGTTCGCGGCGACGTCCCGGTGCGTCCAGGGGCCCTCCGGCCGTACGGCCGAGGGAGCGGGATCCGTCATGACGCCGAGCGTGCCACAGCCTCGATGGCCGGCACCTCGTCCCGGGGGAGCTCCGGGCGCGGATGCGGCTTGGCGTTCTGCAGCACGCCCGCCGTCTCCTTCACCGACGCGGCCACCTTCTGCGGGCCCTTGCTCTTCTTGGCCTTCTTCGCGAACACCACGCCGATCAGCGCGAGGGCGACGGCCACCAGGACGTTCGCCGCGAAGGAGAGCAGGAAGCAGAGCGCGAGATTCCAGTGGCTCCAGGTCCGAATACCGTACGCCAGCGCGAAGTTGAGCATCGGCAGGGAGAACAGCAGCAGCACACCCGCCACCGAGAACGCGCCGCCGCTCACCGCGCCCCGCTTGACGTCCTGCTTCAGCTGGGCCTTGGCCAGCGCGATCTCGTCGTGCACCAGCTCCGACATCTCGGCCGTGGCCGAGGCGAACAGCTGGCCGATGCTGCGTTCGGCACCGACCGGGCTGCCGTCGGGTGCGCTCATCGCGGTCTCCCTCTGCGTCTTCGTCATCGTCTTCGCGTGCCGGTCCTCTGGCACCGATCTTCTGGCACCGATCTTCTGGCACCGATCTTCTGGCACCGATCTTCTGGTACCGGTCCTCTGGCACCGGTCCCTTTGTGCCGGTCTTTTTTGTACCGTCTCGTCAGATCATGCCGGACGGTCGCCCTGCCCGCCTGCCCCGCCCGGTACTTCGGCGGGCGCGTCACGCCCGCCGGCCCCTCAAGAGGCGGCCTTCTCCTTGGCGATCCTGCGGTGTTCGGCGGCCTTCCGCTCGTAGATCTCCGCCATCCGCAGGTGGTACGCCGGGTTGTCCTCCTCGTAGACGTCCGGAATGCCGTCGAGGTCGTCGTCCCGCTCCTCGGCCTCGACCAGCCTGCGGTAGCGGGTGTTGCGTATCTTCAGCAGCACCGTGGCGCACAGGGCCGCGATGAGCGAGCCGGTGAGTACGGCGGCCTTGACCTCGTCGGTGAGTACGGTGTCGCCGGCGAAGGCGAGTTCGTCGATGAGCAGCGAGACGGTGAAGCCGATGCCGGCGAGCGTGGCCACCGCGAAGACGTCGGCCCATTCGAGGTCCTCGCTGAGGGAGGCCCGGGTGAAGCGGGCGGTGAGCCAGGTCCCGCCGAAGATCCCGGCCGCCTTGCCGACGACCAGGCCGAGGACGACCCCGAGCGTCTCCGGCTTGGTGAAGACGTCCCCGAGTGCCCCTCCGGACACCTTCACACCGGCGCTGAAGAGCGCGAACAGGGGCACGGCCAGCCCCGCCGACAGCGGCCGTACCAGATGCTCGACGTGTTCCCCGGGGGAGTGCTCCTCACCCTCACGGGTGGTGCAGCGCAGCATCAGGCCCATGGCGACACCGGCGATGGTCGCGTGCACGCCGCTGTTGTACATCAGCGCCCAGATGACGACGGCGAGCGGCACGTACACGTACCAGCCGCGCACGCCCCTGCGCAGCAGCAGCCAGAAGACGGCGAGGCCGAGGACCGCGCCGCCGAGCGCGGCGAAGTCGATCCGGTCGGTGAAGAAGATCGCGATGATGAGGATGGCGAACAGGTCGTCGACGACCGCGAGAGTGAGCAGGAAGGCGCGCAGGGCGCCCGGCAGGGAGGTGCCGATCACGGCCAGCACGGCCAGCGCGAAGGCGATGTCGGTGGCCGTGGGGACCGCCCAGCCCTGTGTGGAGCCGCCGCCGGTGAGGTTGGTGAGGGTGTAGACGAGTGCCGGTACGGCCATCCCGCACAGCGCGGCGGCCACTGGGAGGACGGCCGCCTTCGGCTCTCGCAGGTCACCGGCGACCAGTTCGCGCTTGAGCTCGATGCCGGCCACGAAGAAGAAGATCGCGAGCAGACCGTCGGCGGCCCAGTGGGCGACGGAGAGGTCCAGGCCGAGGGCGCGAGGGCCGAAGTGGAAGTCGGCGACGCTCTCGTAGCTGTGGTGGAGCGCGGGGATGTTCGCCCAGACCAGCGCGGCCACCGCGGCGACGAGCAGCAGCACACCGCCGACGGTCTCGGTCCGCAGCGCGTCCGCCACGATGGTCCGCTCGGGCAGCGAGAGGCGACCGAGAACCTTCCGGACGGGGGCGGTGCGGGGCGCGGACACGGGGGACCTCCGGTCGGTGGGCAGGGCAGGACTACTTGCCGACCAGACTTCCCGGCACACCTTGGGGATCGCGTTTGCGATCACGCTACTTTGTTTAGTTTACCTAAGATGTGGCGGGAGATGCCAGGTGAGATTCACGGTAGGTGCAAAAAGGGCGCCCGGCGCGTTTCGCGCCGGGCGCCCTACAGGGCTCGGTGGCGGCTCAGTCCTCGCTGGGCGCCGCCGGGAGCTTCGCCTGGATGAGGTCCATGACCGTCGAGTCGGTCAGCGTCGTCACGTCACCGAGCTGGCGGTTCTCGGCGACGTCGCGGAGCAGCCGGCGCATGATCTTGCCGGAGCGGGTCTTCGGCAGCTCCGCCACCGGCAGCACCCGCTTGGGCTTGGCGATCGGGCCGAGCGTGGCGCCGACGTGGTTGCGCAGGTCGTTGACCAGGCCCTCGTCCTCGGCGTTCGCCGTGCCGCGCAGGATCACGAAGGCGACGATCGCCTGACCGGTCGTCTCGTCCGCCGCGCCGACCACGGCCGCCTCGGCGACCGACGGGTGGGACACCAGCGCCGACTCCACCTCGGTGGTGGAGATGTTGTGCCCGGAGACGAGCATGACGTCGTCCACCCGGCCGAGCAGCCAGATGTCGCCGTCGTCGTCCTTCTTCGCGCCGTCACCGGCGAAGTACTTGCCCTCGAAGCGGGACCAGTACGTGTCCAGGAACCGCTGGTCGTCGCCCCAGATGGTGCGCAGCATCGACGGCCACGGCTCGGTCAGCACCAGGTAGCCGCCACCGCCGTTGGGCACCTCGTGCGCCTCGTCGTCGACGACCGTCGCCGAGATGCCGGGCAGCGGGGTCTGCGCGGAACCGGGCTTGGTCGCGGTGACGCCCGGCAGCGGCGAGATCATCATCGCGCCGGTCTCGGTCTGCCACCAGGTGTCCACGATCGGCGTCTTGTCGGCGCCGATGTGCTTGCGGTACCAGATCCAGGCCTCGGGATTGATGGGCTCGCCCACCGACCCCAGCACCCGCAGGCTGCTCAGGTCGAACTTCGCGGGGATGTCGTCGCCCCACTTCATGAACGTGCGGATCGCGGTGGGCGCCGTGTACAGGATCGTCACCCCGTACTTCTGCACGATCTCCCAGAACCGGCCCTGGTGCGGGGTGTCCGGGGTGCCCTCGTACATCACCTGCGTCGCGCCGTTGGACAGCGGTCCGTACACGATGTACGAGTGGCCGGTCACCCAGCCGACGTCGGCCGTGCACCAGTACACGTCCGTCTCCGGCTTGAGGTCGAACACCGCCCAGTGGGTGTACGACGCCTGGGTGAGGTAGCCGCCCGAGGTGTGCAGGATGCCCTTCGGCTTACCCGTCGTACCGGACGTGTAGAGGATGAACAGCGGGTGCTCGGCGTCGAACGCCTCCGGTGTGTGCTCGGCCGGCTGCCGCTCGACGATCTCGTGCCACCACACGTCCCGCGCGTCGTCCCAGGCCACTTCCTGCCCGGTGCGGCGGACGACCAGCACGTGCTCGACGTTGTCCACCTTGCCGATCGCCTCGTCCACGGCCGGCTTGAGCGCGGACGGCTTGCCGCGCCGGTAGCCGCCGTCGGAGGTGATGACGACCTTGGCGTCCGCGTCCTGGATGCGGGTGGCGAGCGCGTCCGCGGAGAAACCGCCGAAGACCACGGAGTGCGCGGCGCCGATCCGGGCGCAGGCGAGCATCGCGACCGCCGTCTCCGGGATCATCGGCATGTAGACCGCGACTCGGTCGCCCTTCTGAACTCCGAGCTCCAGCAGGGCGTTGGCCGCCTTGGAGACCTCGTCCTTCAGCTCGGCGTAGGTGATCGCGCGGCTGTCGCCGGGCTCGCCCTCGAAGTGGATGGCGACCCGGTCGCCGTGCCCGGCCTCCACGTGCCGGTCCACGCAGTTGTACGCGACGTTGAGCGCGCCGTCCTTGAACCACTTGGCGAACGGCGGGTTCGACCAGTCCAGCGTCTCGGTCGGCTCCTTGGCCCAGGTCAGCC
Source organism: Streptomyces sp. NPDC047061 (assembly GCF_040643955.1). NCBI lineage: Bacteria > Bacillati > Actinomycetota > Actinomycetes > Kitasatosporales > Streptomycetaceae > Streptomyces > Streptomyces sp. NPDC047061. The sequence goes on along the minus strand of NZ_JBEYVI010000005.1, from coordinate 182,911 downwards.
GACGGGCCTGCGCGGCCCAGAAGCCGAGCCTGTCAGCCTTGGCCTGCTCGTACGCCTCGGCCGTGACATTGGCGTTCTCGGCCAGGTCAGCGGGCGGCGCGAAGCGTCGCTCCTCCCTCAAGAGGTTGGCCAGGCTTTCGTTGCTCACGACATCTCCCTTTCGAAGGGTGTCCGTTGTGTCCCAGGCCACAGCTCATCAGACCTGGGGCCCCGGTGACAAGGGCCGCCGAAAAATTGGTGTAGACCTATCAGGTGTGGCGGGGTGGGCCACGGTCGGGCGTGTCACCGTCCGCCGTGCCATCGCCGTGCCACCGCTGTGTCACCGTCGGGCGTGCCGAGCCTGCCAGTGCCGGGCTTGGTGCGGCGCACCGGGCCCGCCCTTCCGCTCATGCCGGGCTGGGCAACTCCTCGGCGCCGGGTACCCCCTGGAACACCCCTCCCTCTCCCGCCGCGTCCGCACCGCCCCGGCTCAGCAGATACGCCTGCGCCTCGCCCACGTGGAAGTACATCCCCTGCAGCTCCAGCTCACCCGCGGTCAGCGCCCGCGCCACCGAGTCGTGCGCCCCCAGATGCTCCAACTGCTGGACCACGTTGGTCAGGCACAACCGCTCCACCTTGTCCGCCGGCGCCCGCCCGGCCAGCCGGACCCCCGTACGGCCCTCGTCGGCCAGCCGGGCCAGGCTCGGCAGGCCGTGCCGCAGCCACCGCCCGAGCGGGGTCGCCGCGCCCCGGGTCCCGGAGCCGAGCAGCGCCTGCATCGCCCCGCACCCGGAGTGCCCGCACACCGTGATCGACCGCACCTTCAGCACGTCCACCGCGTACTCGATCGCGGCCGCCACCGAGTCGTCCCCGTTCTCCTCACCCGGAAGAGGGACCAGGTTGCCGACATTGCGGACCACGAACAGGTCACCCGGACCACTGGAGGTGATCATCGAGGTGACGAGCCGGGAGTCGGCGCAGGTGAGGAAGAGCTGCGACGGCCGCTGCCCCTCGCGCGCCAGCCGGGCCAGCTCCTCCCTGACCAGGGGCGCGGTGTCGCGCTGGAACGCACTGATCCCGCGGGCGAGTTCATGACCTGCCGCCCCGTCCGGTCTCCCGAACCGGTCTCCGGGACCGCGTGCCGGTCCGCGACCGTGTCGCTGCGCGTGGCCGTACCCCGGTGCCTGGCCGTGCTCCGGTGCCTGACGGACCTCCGGTCCGTGGCCGTACTCCGGTGAGCGGACGCCCGCGCGGCAGCCGGTCAGTTCGGCGGAGCCGCCCTGGGCGGTGTGGGCCCTGCGCCAGTCCCGCAGTGACTCGTACGCCGCGTGGTCCATGAACGAACCGGCCAGCTCCACCACGGCGTGCGCGCCCTGGGGCACGAGATGCAGGACTCTGCTGAGCCGGGGGACCGCGAGGAACGTGAGCTGTCCTCTTACGTGTACGTGATGGACTCCTCCCTTCTCTTCGTGGGTGATGCGGGTGCGGGCGAGGCGGTGCAGGGCGACGGCGACGGCCACGGCGACCCCGAGGACCACGCCCTCCAGGACGCCGAGGAGAACCACCCCGAGCGTGGTGACGGCGTACACCAGCACTTCGCGGTGGCGGGTCACGGTGCGGATGTGGTGCAGGGACACCATCTGGATGCCGACGGCCATCACCAGGGCGGCGAGCGAGGCGAGCGGGATGAGATCCAGGGCCGGGACCATCAGCAGCGCGGCGGCTACTACGAAAACGCCGTGCAGCATCGTGGAGTTCCGGCTCACGGCACCGGATCGCACATTCGCCGAACTGCGCACCGCGACCCCTGCGACCGGCAGTCCGCCGAGCGCCCCCGACACGATGTTGGCCGCGCCCTGACCGAGCAGCTCCCGGTCCAGGTCGGAGCGGCCGAGGCCGGACTGGGGCCCGGTGCGGCCGGCCACCAGCTTGTCCACGGCGACCGCGCCCAGCAGCGACTGCACGCTGCACACCAGCGTGGTGGTGAGCACGGCGGCGACGATGCCGAGCACCGGCCCCTCGGGCAGCCCCGCCAGGGCGTGACTGCTCCAGGACGGCAGGTCGACCCGGGGCAGGGTCAGCCCGGTGAGCGTGGCGGTCGCGGTGGCACCGGCGACGGCGACCAGGGCGGCCGGGACCGTGCGCAGCGGACGGCCCGCTCTGCCCGGGATCCGGGGCCAGCCGAACAGCAGGGCCAGGGTCAGTGCGCTCATCGTCACGGCGGCCGGGTGCAGGTTGGCCAACTGGGCGGGCAGCGCTCGGACGTTGGCGAGGACCGAACTCTGCGGGTTGCCGCCGAGGACGATGTGCAGCTGGGCGACGGCGATGGTGATGCCGATGCCGGCGAGCATGCCGTGCACCACGGCCGGGCTGACGGCGAGTGCGGTGCGGGCCACGCGCAGGCAGCCCAGGCCCAGTTGGGCCAGTCCGGCGAGGACGGTGATGCCGCAGGTGGCCCGCCAGCCGTACCGGTGGATCAGATCGGCGGTCACCACGGTGAGCCCCGCGGCGGGGCCGCTGACCTGGAGCGGGCAGCCGCCGAGCCGGCCGGCGACCAGCCCGCCGACGGCCGCCGCGACCAGGCCGGCCTGGAGCGGGGCGCCGGTGGCGAGGGCGATGCCGAGGGACAGCGGCAGGGCGATCAGGAACACCGCGACGGACGCCGACAGGTCGGCGCCCGCGACGGGGAAGCGGCGGCGCGGGGGTGTGGACGGGGGCTGCGGCCGGTCAGTGCCGGTGTCGGTCTTGGGAGTTGTGGCCCGGGCGAGGCCGAGGCTCTCGGGGTGGGTGGGTACGCAGGCTGATGACATGTTTCCCGTCTCCTCCGGGGCAGCGCGGTCGCGGATCTGGGCGGGATGAACCAACATTCAGTAAATGAATCGTAATGCAAGGTAAAGGTCAAGCATGGACTTATTGCGCAAATGGGGCACTCGTTCACCTCCATGGGTGAACTGAGCAGTTCATCGGCTTGTCGTATTAATCCCTCTCTCGGTCCTATGCGACCTTGGCCGCGCTGTCGGCAGATACCCGGCACATCGCCATAAAACGCCGTCACCGGCGTTCGCCGAGAGAAGGAAGAAGGTGAGCGGAATTGGCCGCCACCCAGAGGATTGCCGTCGGCGCCGTGGCCGCCGCGGCCTGTGCCGCGTCGGTCGCCGGTTGCGCGACCGGTACCAACTCCGAACAAGGGGCGTCCGGGCCGCAGAAAGGAGCACCGGCGCCCCAGAGCGTGGTCCGTCTGATCGGCGACGGATCCACCGCGTACACCGGGGCGCAGCCGCATCTGCCCCGGCCCGAGCGGCTCAAGGCCGGTGAGAAGCCACCGCAGTTCGTGGTGTTCTCCTGGGACGGCGCGGGCGAGGACAGCCAGAAGCTGTTCTCGCACTTCCGCAAGGTCGCCAAGGAGAACCACGCGAACATGACGTACTTCCTCAGCGGCGTCTACATGCTGCCCGACGAGAAGCGTGACCTCTACCGGCCCCCGCAGCACTCGCCCGGCAGCTCCGAGATCGGCTTCAACGACGAGCGGGGCATCGCCGACACCGTCGACCAGCTACGGCTGGCCTGGCTGGAGGGCAACGAGATCGGCACCCACTTCAACGGGCACTTCTGCGGCCCCGACGGAGGGGTCGGCGAGTGGTCGGTGGCCGAGTGGAAGAGCGAGATCGCCCAGGCCAAGCAGTTCGTGAAGACCTGGAAGACCAACACCGGCATGAAGAACGCCGCACCGCTGCCCTTCGACTACGACAAGGAGCTCATCGGCGCCCGGACCCCCTGCCTGGAGGGGCAGAAGAACTTCGTGAAGGCGGCGAGCGAGCTGGGCTTCCGCTACGACACCAGCGGTGTCAACGACCAGGTCTGGCCCAGGAAGAGGGAAGGGCTGTGGGACCTGTCGATGCAGCTCGTCCCCTTCCCCGGCCACTCCTACGAGCAGTTGACCATGGACTACAATTTCATGGTCAACCAGTCCGGCACGTCGACGCAGGGTGACCCCGACATGTACGACTACTGGGGCGACCAGATGCGCGACGGGCTGCTCCAGGGCTTCAACCGGGCCTACAACGGCAACCGCGCACCGCTCGTCATCGGCAACCACTTCGAGTCGTGGAACGGCGGCACCTACATGCGCGCCCTCGACGAGGTCGTCGGGGACGTCTGCAACAAGCCCGAGGTGCGCTGTGTCTCCTTCCGTCAGCTGGCGGACTGGCTGGACGCCCAGGATCCGCAGGTCCTGGCAAGGCTGCGCACCCTGAACGTGGGCGAGGCCCCGCGGCAGGGCTGGGAGTCCTTCCTGTCCGGGCATTCCGCCCCGGCACCGAAGGGGGTGCCCGGGGCGCCGGCGGTCAGGCAGTAGCACGGAAGCGGGGTCGGCCGCCCGTCAGGCGGGGGCGGCCACTCCCTCGCCGAGCACGAAGCCGGGGTCGATCTGCGCGGCCAGGTCGGCCCCGGTGCGCTCGTTGCCCCACGACAGGGCGTTCTTCAGGTGGAAGTGGACCATCTGCCGGGTGTAGCGCTCCCAGTCGCGCAAGTCGTACGTCGCGTCGGTGGCCACCTTGAGGGTGCGCAGGGCGCGGGAGTTGGGGTTCTCCAGGAGCTCGAACCGGGGCGGGCGGCCCTTCTCCATGGCGCGCACCCAGTCCGAGTGCCCGACCGTGACCAGCAGGTCGTCCCCGACCTCCGAGCGCAGGAAGTCGATGTCCTCCTGCCCCTGCACCTTGTTGCCGACGACCTTCAGCACGACGCCGAAGTCCCGGGCGTACTCCTTGTACTGGCGGTAGACGGAGACCCCCTTCCGGGTCGGCTCGGCGACGAGGAACGTGATGTCGAAGCGGGTGAACATGCCGGAGGCGAAGGAGTCCGAACCCGCCGTCATGTCGACCACGACGTACTCGTCGGGGCCGTCGACGAGGTGGTTCAGGAACAGCTCCACCGCTCCTGTCTTGGAGTGGTAGCAGGAGACCCCCAGGTCGGCGTCCGTGAAGGGCCCGGTGACCATCAAACGGACGGCGCCGCCGTCGAGTTCCACCGGCCGCGCACAGGCGTCGTACACCGGGTTGGGTTCCCGCACCCGGACCAGCCGCGAGCCCTCGCCGGGCGGGGTGGTCTTGATCATCGTCGCGGCGGAGGCGATGCGCGGGTTGTTGCCGCGCAGGTAGTCCTTGATCAGGGAGAGCCGCTCGCCCATCGCGGGCAGCGCCTCCGCCTCCGTCTCGTCGAGACCGAGCGCGGGGCCCAGGTGCTGGTTGATGTCGGCGTCGACGGCGACGACCGGCGCGCCGGCGGCCGCAAGATGGCGGATGAACAGGGAGGAGAGCGTGGTCTTGCCGCTGCCGCCCTTTCCGACGAAAGCAATTTTCATGTTCACGAAGGGTAGTCGGGTGATAGCTGTACGTGTCATGTGAAGTGAAGAAGACCACTCCTTCGTGGAGTCCCCGGGCGGGGTGCGTACTGTCGTACTCATGAGTACGACAGGTGCGACCGCTGATCCGCTCGCGGCCCTGGGTTCGCTGCCCGGGGTGGCCGAGTCCGTGGAGTCCGTGCGCAAGGCCGTGGACCGGGTCTACGGGCACCGGATCATGCGGCGCCGCAGCAACGCCGTCACCTCGGAGGCCGCGCTGCGCGCCGCCCGGGGCAGCGCCGCGCTGTCCGGTGCCGACTGGGCGCTGGAGGAGGTGCGGCGGCGTTCCGACTTCGGTGTGGACGACGACGCGCGTGTGGTGGGCGCGGCCCTGCGGCTGACCGCGGAGGCGGGCCAACTGCTGTCCATCTGGCGGCAGTCGCCGCTGCGCGTGCTGGCCCGGCTGCACCTGGTGGCGGCCGCGACGAACGATGACGAGGTCGGCCGGCCGCGCCGGGCCGGCGAGGGTGTCGACGAGCCGCTGGTGGAACTGGAGCTGCCGGGCGCCGACGAGGTATCGGCGCGCCTGGAGGGGCTCGCCGAGCTGATCGTCGCGGGGAGCGAGGCGCCCGCGCTGGTGACGGCCGCCGTGGTGCACGGCGAGCTGCTCGCGCTGCGGCCCTTCACTTCGTGCAACGGGCTGGTCGCGCGCGCGGCCGAGCGGATCGTGCTGATCGGCAGCGGCCTCGACCCCAAGGCGATCTGCCCCGCCGAGGTCGGTCACGCCGAACTGGGCCGAGCCTCTTATCTGGCGGCCCTGGACGGCTACGTGTCCGGCACCCCGGAAGGGATGGCGGCCTGGATCGCGCACTGCGGGCGCGCGGTGGAGCTCGGCGTGCGTGAGTCGACGGCGGTGTGCGAGGCGCTGCAGCGCGGGGCGGCGTAGGGGAGAGCGGTGCAGTGGGCGGCTCAGGGCCCGGGCGGACGGCCACGCGGCGCTTCGGAAAAGGGTTGCGGCGGTACGAGTTCTCGTACCGCCGCTGGCATGGTCGCCGGGTTACCAAGCGTCCTCGATATGTCGCCCATCAGGTCGGGTACTTTGCCCGTCACCTGGTGCGGCTGGCCCGTAATCGACGGGTCGACGTCGCGTGGGTGCCCAGTGTCCATGCTGGGTCCGTGGGGCCAAATGCGTTTTAAAGGTGATCCTCTCGGATGTCCTTTGGTCTCGCGGGCCGCTAACCCCTTTGTACTGCAAGCCCGGAGCAAGCGGAACCCCTGCCTGCAGTTCTTTACTTTCAGGTTCAAAGACGCACGAAAGGGGCGTCGGTTCAAGCGACCGTGCTCCGGCGCCGGCTCGCGTACCAGACCAGGCCTGCGGTGGCCGCCGCCGCTCCTATCGCCGCCGCGGCGACCAGGGCCGGGCGCGGGGGTGTGGAGATCCGCTGCTTGAGCCGTACCGGCCGGTGGAAGTCCAGGATCGGCCAGCCGCGGGCGAGCGCCTCGCGGCGCAGTGCGCGGTCCGGGTTCACGGCGTGCGGGTGCCCGACGACCTGGAGCATCGGCACGTCGGTCGCCGAGTCGCTGTAGGCGTAGCAGCGGTCCAGGTCGTACCCCTCGGAGGCGGCCAGCTCCCGGACGGCCTCGGCCTTGGTCGGGCCGTACGCGTAGTACTCCACCTCGCCGGTGTAGCAGCCGTCGTCGCCGACGACCATGCGGGTGGCCACCACCCGGTCCGCCCCGAGGAGTTCGCCGATCGGCTCGACCACCTCGGCGCCCGAGGTGGAGACAATGACGACGTCCCGGCCCGCCCGGTGGTGCTCCTCGATGAGGGAGGCGGCCTCGTCGTAGATGATCGGGTCGATCAGGTCGTGCAGGGTCTCGGCGACGATCTCCTTGACCTGCTGGACATTCCAGCCACGGACGAGGCCGGACAGGTAGGCGCGCGTGCGCTCCATCTGGTCGTGGTCCATACCGCCGACCAGGAACACGAACTGGGAGTACGCGTTGCGCAGCGCCGCCCGGCGGTTGATCAGACCGCCTTGGTAGAACGACTTGCTGAAGGTGAGCGTGCTCGACTTCGCAATGACCGTCTTGTCCAGGTCAAAGAAGGCCGCTGTGCGGGGCAAGGAGTGGTTTTCCACGACCCCGAGCATAGGCGCCCACCATTCGGCGTAAGGTGGGGCGCGTGGGTTTGCCTGAGAGGGCTCTCGGGTACACCATGGAAGTCACGGATCGTTCGCGACCGTGCTAACCCGGTCCGGCTCCTCCCCCCCCGAGTCGGCCGTGGAGACGACCCCCACTCTCCCCCCCGGTGGGGGTCGTCGCATGTCCGGGTGGGTTTTTCTCCTCTCTCGCGGGCCGTGAGGCCGTGATCGGGCGGCTTCGGCCGCCTCTTTCGTATGCCCATGATCCGTCACGTTGGGTAGTCGCAGCGCTGCGCTGTGGAAGTCGCGCAGACCTCGGAACGGGCCTCGCCGGTATGGGTGACGGCGATATTCACAACCATCGGGTTGTCCACAGTTTCGGATCAAGATCCACACGATTTCCGGGTTCGCTGCACCGTGATTCCAGCGCGCTCCGGCGGCGGCGAGTTCATGGCCGGTTCCGTTTGTCGGGCGCCAATGGCCGGTTTCTGTCGGCCGTGCATATGGAGGCCGCTCGCCGGTTCTTCGCACGTTTGGGAATCGTGTGGCCGCAGGGGCCATGCGGGAGAACGCAGCCAAGGGGGAAGCCACGTGGCCGGAACTGTCACCCAGGACCCGCCGTCCGCCGCCTCGGGACGGCCCGGACGCCCGATGATCGTCACCGAGGACGCCGAACTCCTCGACGACCTGTTGCGCCTGTGCGCGGCGGCCGGCGCCAAACCGGAGGTCCACCACCGCCCGCCGGAACGCGGCGGAGGCTGGGAGTCCGCCCCGCTGGTCCTGGTCGGCGACGACGCCGCACGGCGGGTGCGCGGCGCCGCGCGTCGGCGCGGAGTGGTGCTGGTCGGCCTCGACCAGGACGACCCCGACGTGTGGAAACGGGCCGTCGAGATCGGCGCGGACCACGTCCTGATGCTGCCCGACGGCGAGCAGTGGCTCGTGGACCGGATCGCCGACGTCGTCGAGGGTGTGGGCCGCCCGGCCCTCACCGTCGGTGTCATCGGCGGCCGGGGCGGGGCCGGCGCCTCCACGCTTGCCTGCGCGCTCGCCGTCACCTCCGCGCGGGAGGGACTGCGCACCCTGCTCGTGGACGCGGATCCGCTGGGCGGCGGAATCGACGTACTCCTCGGCGGCGAGACGGCCGAGGGCCTGCGCTGGCCCGCCTTCGCCGCCTCACGAGGCCGGCTGGGCAGCGGCGCCCTGGAGGAGTCGCTGCCCGAACTGCACTCGCTGCGGATCCTCAGCTGGGACCGCGGCGACTGCGTGGCGATCCCGCCGCCCGCCGTCCGCGCGGTGCTCGCGGCCGCCCGGCGACGCGGCGGCACGGTCGTCGTCGACCTGCCGCGCCGCCTGGACGACGAGGTCGCCGAGGTCCTCACCCAGCTCGACCTGGCCGTCCTGGTGGTCCCCGCCGAACTCCGCGCCGTCGCTGCGGCCGGACGGGTGGCAGCCACCGTCGGCATGGTCGTACGCGATCTCAGGGTGGCGGTACGGGGGCCGTACGCGCCGGGCCTTGACGACCGCGAGGTGGCCCGGCTGCTCGGCCTGCCGCTGGCCGGCGAGGTACCCGCCGAACCCGGCCTGTCCCGTCCGGGCCGGAAACCGCCGGGGTCCGCCGCGCGCGGACCGCTGGCCCGCTTCTGCAAGGGCTTCTGGGAGCGCACGCTGGTCGAGGCGGGGGGCGGCGTATGAGGCCCGGCACCGCGGGTGCGGAGGCCCCGGCCCTGCTCGACGGGGTACGGCGCTGGCTCGCCGAGAGCGGCGCCGAACCGACACCCGCGCGGGTGGCACAGGCGCTGCGCGCACAGGGCCGGGTCCTCGGTGACGCCGAAGTCCTCGGCGCGGCCGAGCGACTGCGCTCCGAACTGGTCGGCAGCGGCCCCCTGGAGCCCCTCCTCGCCGACCCCACGGTCACCGACGTCCTGGTGACCGCCCCCGACCGGGTCTGGGTGGACCGCGGCGGGGGCCTGGAACTCACCCGGATCGCCTTCCCGGACGCGGCGGCGGTACGACGCCTCGCGCAGCGGCTGGCCGCGGTGGCCGGCCGGCGCCTGGACGACGCGCGGCCCTGGGCGGACGCCCGGCTGCCCGACGGCACCCGCCTGCACGCCGTCCTGCCCCCGGTGGCCATCGGCTGCACCTGCCTGTCCCTGCGGGTCGTCCGGCCCCGGGCGTTCACTCTCGGCGAACTGGTCGCGGCCGGGACCGTGCCCCCGGGCGGCGACCGGATCCTGCGGGCGCTCATCGCGGCCCGGCTCTCCTTCCTGGTCAGCGGCGGCACCGGCACCGGCAAGACGACCCTGCTGAGCGCCCTGCTCGGCCTGGTCGGACCGGGGGAACGGATCGTCCTCGCCGAGGACTCCGCGGAGCTCAGGCCCGAACACCCGCATGTCGTACGCCTGGAGACCAGACCCGCCAACCAGGAGGGCGCCGGCCTCGTCACCCTGGAGGACCTGGTCCGGCAGGCCCTGCGGATGCGGCCCGACCGGCTCGTCGTCGGCGAGGTCCGCGGGCCCGAGGTGGTCCACCTGCTGGCCGCGCTCAACACCGGCCACGAGGGCGGCTGCGGCACCGTGCACGCCAACGCGGCCGCGGACGTACCGGCCCGCCTGGAAGCCCTCGGCACGGCCGCCGGGCTCGACCGGGCCGCCCTGCACAGCCAGCTGGCGGCCGCGCTGTCGGTGGTGCTGCACCTCGTACGGGACCCCGCGGGCCGGCGACGGATCGCCGAGGTGCATGTCCTCGAGCGGGACCCTTCCGGGCTGGTGCGGACGGTGCCCGCACTGCGCTGGGAGGCGACGGCGTTCGCCCGGGAGCCGGGGTGGGAGCGGCTGCGGGGGCTGCTCCGGAGCCCGGAGTGACGTGGGTGGGCCGTGAACTGTGGGCCGTGAACTGTGAGCTCCCGGGCGGCTGACCGATTCCGGTCCGAAGTGACTTCAGTGATCCATGAGTTGAAAGAGGTGTGTGTGATGGGTGAGACGACGGTCGGCGCGGCCGTGGTGTGCGGTGGGGTCATGGCCTGGCTCCTGGCCGAGCGGCAGCGCGAGGTACGGCGGACGCGGCTGCTGCTCGCCGGGGGCGGAGTGGTGGCCACCGGGCCGCCCTCCTGGGAGCAGGCACTCGGGGAACTGCGGCGGCTGCGCGGCCGTTGGCGGGGTGAGTGGTGGGCCGTGGCCGCCGGTGTCGCGCTCGCCCTCCTTGCCGCCTCGCTCCTGCCGGTCCTCGCGGGGGCGGCCGGGGTGCCGGTGCTGCGCCGGGTGCGGCTGGCCCGGCAGGCCCGGCGGACCCGACAGACGCGCGCCGACGCGGTGATCACGCTGTGCGGAGCGCTCGCAGGCGAGGTGCGCGCGGGACGGCAGCCGGGCGAGGCGCTGTTGCGGGCCGCGCGGGACTCCGGCGGCCTCGGCGAGGCCCGGCCGGCCGTGGTCGCGGCGGCACGCTTCGGCGGCGACGTGCCGGGCGCGCTGGCGGTGGCGGCGCGGCAGCCGGGCGCCGACGGCCTGTTGGGGCTCGCGGCCTGCTGGCGGGTGGCCGTCGACCAGGGCGCCGGTCTCGCGGCCGGCCTCGACCGCTTGGACGCCGCCCTGCGCGCCGAACGGGACCAGCGTGCCGACCTGCGTGCCCAGTTGTCGGGCGCCCGGTCCACCGCGGTGATGCTCGCCGCCCTGCCCGCCCTCGGCCTCCTGCTCGGCTCGGCCATGGGCGCCGACCCGCTGAGGGTCCTGCTGCACACCGGAGCCGGCCTGGGCTGCCTGCTGGTCGGCGCGGTGTTCGAGGGCGCCGGGATGTGGTGGGCGGCCCGGATCGTGCGGGGAGCTGAGGCGGCATGAGCGCGGAAGTTGTCCACAGGCTGGGGGTGACGCTCGCGGTGCTGGCGGCCCTGGGCTGGTCGGCATGGTGGCTGGAGCGGGTCAGGCGCAGGCGCTGGGCCCGGCGGAAAGTGGCCGAACTGCTCGGCCTGGAGCGGGCGGAGCGGCACTCCGACATCGGCGGAGCCGTCCGACGGTGGCTGCCGGTCGCCGGTGTGATGTGCGGCGGCTGGGTGCTGGTCGGCGGGGTCGCCGGAGCGCTGCTCGGGCTGGGCGTCGCGGTGGGCCTGTGGCGATGGCGGGGCAGGGCGGGCGACGGAGGCCGGACGGCCGAGGCGGAGGCGGCCGAAGCCGCACGTCAACTCCCGCTCGCCGCCGATCTCCTGGCGGCCTGTATCGCCGCCGGAGCCGGTCCGGTGGTGGCCGCCCAGGCCGTCGGGGAGGCCCTCGGCGGGCCTGTCGGCGAAGGGCTGGCGAGGGGCGCCGCGGAGGTGCGGCTGGGCGGTGAACCGGCGGCTGCCTGGCGGCGGTTGGCGGGACTGCCGGGAGCCGCGGCCCTGGCCCGGCTGCTGGAGCGAGCGGACGAGTCCGGGCTGCCGGCGGCCGCGCCCGTCGCCCGGCTCGCCTCGGACGCCCGCGCCGAGTGGGCACGGAGCGCGACCGTGCGGGCGCGGCGGGCGGCCGTACTGATCTCGGCGCCCGTGGGGCTGTGCTTTCTGCCCGCGTTCATCGCGCTGGGCGTGCTCCCCGTCGTGATCGGACTCGCGGGTGGGGTGCTCCGAGGGGGAGGGGGTGGTGGATGAAGGGCGCGACAGCAAGGCCGACAGCAAGGGCGTCAGCAGGAACTGAAGTCAATTCCGAGCGAGTTCAAGGGAGTCGAGATGCGTGAGATGTGCTGGAAGATGTGGAAGCTGGTGCGCCGGGACGCGGGAATGGTCACGTCCGAGTACGCGATGGGGATCATCGCCGCGGTCGGGTTCGCGGCGGTCCTCTACGCGGTGGTGACGAGCGGGCAGGTCAGTGCGGAGCTCCAGGCCATCGTGAAACGAGCCCTCAGTGCGCGGATGTGAGCGGCGGCGCGGGGCGGACCGGGGGTTCGTGACGGCGGAGGCGGCCGTGGTGCTGCCGGTGCTGGTGGCGTTCGCGATGGCGCTGGTGTGGGGGCTGCTCGTGGTGGCCGCCCAGATCCGGTGCGTGGACGCCGCCCGCACCGGGGCGCGGGCCGCCGCGCGGCAGGACGCCGAGGACGCGGTGATCGCGGTGACGAAGGAGGCGGCGCCGGCCGGGGCGACGGTGACGGTCGGCCGGGAGGGCGACGAGGTACGGGTGACGGTGGTGGCGAGGCCGCCGGTGCTGGGTGCGCTGCCGTTCGAGGTGCGGGAGTCGGCGGTCGCCCTGGCGGAGGGGGCGACGGAGGCCGGGCCGTGAGGGGGCGTGCCGTGCGGGGGCGTGCGGTGGTCGGGTGGCTGCGGGTGCGTGGGGGCTGGTCGCGCAGTTCCCCGCGCCCCTTCGGGGCGCGTTGCAGCGGGGTGCGTGATCGAGGCTCTGCCACTGTCTGGAGCGTCGGGGCGATTGCCGTGCTGTGTGTGGTGTTCGGGGTGGTGCTGGGGCTGGGGCACGCTGTAGTTGTCCGGCATCGCGCGGCCGGTGGCGCCGACATGGCAGCCCTCGCGGCGGCGGACCACTGGGCCGAGGGCACTGCGGCGGCCTGCGCCCAGGCTGACCGAGTGGCGCGGGCACAGGCCACGCGGCTGACGAGATGCGTGATCGTCGGTGACATCTCGGATGTCTCGGCGGCGTCCGGTGCCGGGCCGTTCGCGGCGGAGGTCAGGGCCAGAGCCGGCCCCGCTACACCGCGCCCCTGACCACGCGCCCCCGACACCGCGCCCCAAAGGGGCGCGGGGCTGTGACATTTGCGGCTCCGCCGCGTGGGCGCGACCAGCCCCCACCGGCCCGCAGCCGAACGACTACCCCGCTACCCCGTCGGCGCCCCCTTCAACAGCACCGTGAGGAGTCGCACCGCCCCCCGCTTGTGCAACGGCTCGTTCCCGTTCCCGCACTTGGGGGACTGGATGCACGAGGGGCACCCGGCGTCGCACTCGCACGCGGCGATCGCCTCCCGGGTCGCCGTCAGCCACGTGCGGGCCGTGTGGAAGGCGCGCTCGGCGAAGCCCGCGCCGCCGGGGTGGCCGTCGTAGACGAAGACCGTCGGCAGGAGCGTGTCGGGGTGCAGCGGGATCGACACGCCGCCGATGTCCCAGCGGTCGCAGGTCGCGAAGAGCGGGAGCAGGCCGATGGAGGCGTGTTCGGCGGCGTGCAGGGCGCCGCCGAGGATCTCCGGGTTGATCCGGGCCTCGTCGAGCTGGTCCTCGGTGACGGTCCACCACACCGCGCGGGTGCGCAGCGTACGAGGCGGGAGGTCGAGCTTCGACTCGCCCAGGACCTCGCCGGTGATGAGCCGGCGGCGCAGGAAGGAGACCACCTGGTTGGTGACCTCGACGGAGCCGTAGCAGAGGCGGCCGTCGCCCCAGGGGACCTCGGTGTCGGTCTCCAGCACGGAGATGGCCGTGGTGTCGCGGGCGACCGTGGAGTACGGCGGCTCGGCCTGCTCGACCAGGGCCACCGAGTCCTCCAGGTCGAGGGAGCGTACGAGGTAGGTGCGGCCCTGGTGGAGGTGGACCGCGCCCTCGTGGACCGTGGAGTGGGCGGCGCTCGCGTCCACCGTGCCGAGCAGGCGTCCTGTGCCCGCCTCGACGATCTGCACCGGGCGCCCGCCCTCGCCGCGGATGTCGGTCAGCTCGGCGGCCCGCTCCCGGCGGGTCCAGTGCCAGGCCTTCGTCCGGCGGCGCAGCAGCTTCGCGGCCTCCAGCTGCGGGAGCAGCTCCTTGCAGGCGGGGCCGAAGAGGTCGAGGTCGTCGTCGGTGAGCGGAATCTCGGCCGCGGCGGCGCACAGGTGCGGGGCGAGGACGTAGGGGTTGTCGGGGTCGAGGACGGTCGATTCCACCGGTTGGTCGAACAGGGCCTCGGGATGATGGACGAGGAAGGTGTCCAGCGGGTCGTCGCGGGCGACCAGGACCGCGAGGGCGCCCTGTCCGGCACGGCCCGCGCGGCCCGCCTGCTGCCACACAGAGGCCCTCGTACCGGGGTACCCGGCGATCAGTACGGCATCCAGCCCGGAGACGTCCACGCCCAGCTCCAGGGCCGTCGTGGCGGCAAGTCCGAGGAGTTCCCCGGAGTGCAGCGCGCGTTCCAGGGCGCGGCGCTCCTCGGGGAGGTAGCCGCCGCGATAGGCCGCGACACGCCGGGCGAGGGAACGGTCCACCTCGGCCAGCCGTTCCTGGCTGATGACGGAGATCAGCTCCGCCCCGCGTCTGGAGCGCACGAAGGCGACCGAGCGCACGCCCTGCACGGCGAGGTCGGTCAGCAGGTCGGCGGTCTCGGCGGTGGCGGTGCGGCGGACGGGGGCGCCCTTCTCGCCGTGCAGCTCGGTCAGCGGCGGCTCCCAGAGGGCGAAGACCAGCTCGCCGCGCGGGGAGGCGTCGTCGGCGATCTCCACGACCGGCAGGCCGGTGAGGCGGCCGGCGGCCACGGCGGGCTCGGCGGCGGTGGCGGAGGCCAGCAGGAAGACCGGGGAGGCGCCGTAGCGGGCGCACAGGCGGCGCAGCCGGCGCAGCACCTGGGCGACGTGCGAGCCGAAGACGCCCCGGTAGGTGTGGCACTCGTCGACGACGACGTACTTCAGCGACTTCAGGAAGGAGGACCAGCGGGCGTGCCCGGGCAGGATCCCGCGGTGCAGCATGTCCGGGTTGGTGAGCACGTAGTTGGCGTACTGGCGGATCCACTCGCGTTCCTCGTACGGGGTGTCGCCGTCGTACACGGCCGGGCGTACGGCGTTGCCCAGCGGTTGTGAAAGTTCCTTCACCGAACGGCACTGGTCCGCCGCCAGCGCCTTGGTGGGCGCCAGGTAGAGGGCGGTGGCGCCGCGCCCGTTGGCGGCCTCGGAGCCGTCCAGGAGGGTGGACAGGACCGGTACGAGGTAGGCCAGCGACTTGCCGGAGGCGGTGCCGGTGGCGACGACGACCGAATCGCCGTCCAGGGCGTGCTCCGCGGCCAGCGCCTGGTGCTCCCAGGGATGCTCGATGCCGCAGGCCTGCACGGCCGCCACGACCTCCGAACGAATCCGGTCAGGCCAGACGGCATGCCGACCCGCACGCGGGGGCAAGTGCTCCGTATGAGTGATGCGCGAAGCCCGGCTCGGCCCGGAGGCGAGCCGGTCCAGGACCGTGCCCGGGGAGAACCCGGACGCGGCCGGAACCGAGGGCCGATCGGATCGGTGATTTATGGCCATCGGGACCGAGTGTGTCACTGGAGTGACGGACAATGGGGCCAAGGCGTCGTGCACGCCTGCCGGTAAGTGATTGAATGCCATCGCGGCTGGCGAACCGTCCCTGGGACTGCAAGCCGAGGTGTCCCGAGGGGCGACCGCTCGATAGCAAGGTGCTGGAGGATCCGTGGACCTGTCCCTGTCGACCCGTACCGTCGGCGATCGTACGGTCGTCGAGGTCGGTGGCGAAATCGACGTATATACCGCGCCCAAGCTGCGCGAGCAGCTGGTCGAGCTGGTGAACGACGGCAATTTCCACCTCGTCGTCGACATGGAGGGCGTGGACTTCCTCGACTCCACCGGGCTCGGCGTGCTGGTCGGCGGCCTGAAGCGGGTGCGTGCCCATGAGGGCTCGCTGCGCCTGGTCTGCAACCAGGAGCGCATTCTGAAGATCTTCCGTATCACCGGCCTCACCAAGGTGTTCCCGATCCACACCTCGGTCGAGGAAGCGGTGGCGGCCACCGACTGACCCCGAGTCGGCCGACGTACCCCGGACCGCCGATCGGTCCGTGCCGTCCGGCCGGCTCTCGGCACAGGCTCGTACGCGTTGTACGGACGCCTGTGTCACCCCCGCCCGTTCGGGCCTGCATGCCCGTGCCGGTAGCCGCGCACGGTCCGCAGAGCCCGAGGCGCACGCAATTCATCGGGGGGCCCGGGTTCTTCGGCGACCCGGCCCCCTACCGCACGCCCGTAGTTCCGAGGGGGACGTATGGCCACCGTTGAACTCCGCTTCAGCGCGCTGCCCGAGCACGTCCGCACCGCCCGACTGGTGGCGGCGGCGGTGGCTCGCAGGGCCGGAGTGGACGAGGCCGTCCTGGACGAGGTCCGGCTGGCCGTCGGCGAGGCCTGTTCCCGCGCGGTGGGTCTGCACCAGGCCGCCGGCATCACCGAGCCGGTACGGGTGGCGCTGATCGAGGAGGAGAAACAGTTCTCCATCGAGGTCGGCGACGAGGCACCCCGTTCGGCTCCCGGTGACCGGGCGTCCGGCGGCGCGGCGGACGTGGACGTGGAGACCGAGGAGGACGAGATGGGCCTCGCGGTCATCAGCGGCCTCGTCGACGACGTGGAGGTCACCGCCGGGGAGCACGGCGGGCTGATCCGCATGACCTGGCCGACCACCCCGCCCGGAGTCGCGCTCACCTGAGCGCCACCCCGTTTCGCGTACCGAAGGGCCCCACCGAGTGGGGCCCTTCGGCATGTCCGCGCCGCCTCCGCCTGGTCGCGCCGGCCGCGTCGGCCACACCCGCCGCGCTGTACCGGTCGCGCCTGCCGCACCCGCCGTACCGGTCGCGCCTGCCGTGCCGGTCGTGCCGGTCGTACAGTGATCTGGTGCGATGGATTTAGTGAATTCATTCACGATCAATCAGGCGATAATTCGATCAAGTAAACGCCGCCGTCAATGCTTTTAGGGCATTACCGCTTTCGGGTTCGTCGGAGCGACCTCGATCATTTGCTGAAGAGCACGAGAAGGCCAATTCCGTTTACCGTCCCCTGTTTAGATCACTCGCGGGTACCTAGAATCCGTCCACATCTTGAGCTCAGCCCAAGCGTCAAGGAGGACGAATGGCGGGGCTTTCTACCCCTCATCAGTTGGGCCATCCCACAACCCTCGCGGCCGCAGTCCTGACCGACGACAACCGGGTCCTGGTGGCGGTCATCGCCGCCGTGGCGCTGGCCGCGCTCGTGGTCGCCTGGATCCTGGTGCGCCAGGTGCTCGCGGCCGGCGAGGGCACCGACAGCATGAAGAAGATCGCGGCGGCGGTCCAGGAAGGCGCGAACGCCTATCTGGGCCGGCAGCTGCGCACGCTCGGCGTATTCGCCGTCGTGGTGTTCTTCCTGCTCCTGCTGCTGCCCGCGGACGACTGGAATCAGCGCGCTGGACGGTCGATCTTCTTCTTGATCGGCGCGGCCTTCTCGGCGACCACCGGTTATATCGGCATGTGGCTCGCCGTACGCAGCAATGTGCGCGTCGCCGCGGCGGCCCGCGAAGCCACCCCGGCGGCGGGCGAACCCGAAAAGGATCTCACCGCCGTCTCGCACAAGGCCATGAAGATCGCTTTCCGCACGGGCGGCGTCGTCGGCATGTTCACGGTGGGGCTCGGCCTGCTCGGCGCCTCCTGTGTGGTGCTGGTGTACGCGGCCGACGCGCCGAAGGTGCTCGAAGGCTTCGGCCTCGGGGCCGCCCTGATCGCCATGTTCATGCGTGTCGGCGGCGGCATCTTCACCAAGGCCGCCGACGTCGGCGCCGACCTGGTCGGCAAGGTCGAGCAGGGCATTCCGGAGGACGACCCGCGCAATGCCGCGACCATCGCCGACAACGTGGGCGACAACGTCGGCGACTGCGCCGGCATGGCGGCCGACCTCTTCGAGTCGTACGCCGTGACCCTGGTCGCCGCGCTGATCCTCGGCAAGGCGGCGTTCGGCGACTCCGGTCTGGCCTTCCCGCTCCTGGTGCCGGCGATCGGCGTGCTCACCGCGATGGTCGGCATCTTCGCGGTCGCCCCGCGCCGCAGCGACCGCAGCGGCATGAGCGCCATCAATCGCGGCTTCTTCATCTCCGCGGTGATCTCGCTGGTGCTGGTCGCGATCGCGGTCTTCGTCTATCTCCCCGGGAAGTACTCCGACCTCGACGGAATCTCCGACGCGGCCATCCAAGCCAAGGACGGCGACCCGCGGATCCTCGCGCTCGTCGCGGTCGCCATCGGCATCCTGCTCGCGGCGGTCATCCAGCAGCTGACCGGCTACTTCACCGAGACCAACCGGCGTCCGGTCATGGACATCGGCAAGACCTCGCTGACCGGCCCGGCCACCGTCGTCCTCGCCGGTATCTCGGTCGGTCTGGAATCGGCCGTCTACACCGCGCTGCTGATCGGCCTCGGCGTCTACGGCGCGTTCCTGCTCGGCGGTACGTCGATCATGCTCGCGCTGTTCGCGGTGGCGCTGGCCGGCACCGGTCTGCTCACCACGGTCGGCGTCATCGTCGCCATGGACACCTTCGGGCCGGTCTCCGACAACGCCCAGGGCATCGCCGAGATGTCCGGCGACGTCGAGGGCGCGGGCGCGCAGGTGCTCACCAACCTGGACGCCGTCGGCAACACCACCAAGGCCATCACCAAGGGCATCGCCATCGCCACCGCCGTCCTCGCGGCGTCGGCGCTCTTCGGGTCGTACCGGGACGCGATCACCACGAACGTGCAGGACGTGGGCGCGAAACTCAGTGGTGCGGGCTCCCCGTTGACCCTGTCCATGGACATCTCGCAGCCCAACAACCTCGTCGGCCTCATCGCCGGCGCGGCGGTCGTGTTCCTCTTCTCCGGACTCGCCATCAACGCGGTGTCGAGGTCGGCGGGTTCGGTGGTCTACGAGGTGCGGCGGCAGTTCCGCGAGCACCCCGGGATCATGGACTACACGGAGCAGCCCGAGTACGGCAAGGTCGTCGACATCTGCACCAAGGACGCCCTGCGCGAGCTGGCCACGCCGGGACTGCTCGCCGTGATGGCGCCCATCTTCATCGGGTTCACGCTCGGTGTCGGCGCCCTCGGTTCCTACCTCGCGGGCGCGATCGGCGCGGGCACCCTGATGGCCGTCTTCCTGGCCAACTCCGGTGGTGCCTGGGACAACGCCAAGAAACTCGTCGAGGACGGCCACCACGGCGGCAAGGGCAGTGAGGCCCACGCCGCCACGGTCATCGGCGACACGGTCGGCGACCCCTTCAAGGACACCGCGGGCCCCGCGATCAACCCGCTGCTCAAGGTCATGAACCTGGTCTCCCTGCTCATCGCGCCCGCGGTGATCAAGTTCTCCTACGGGCATGACAAGAGCATCGGCGTCCGGATCCTGGTCGCGGTCCTCGCGCTGGCCGTGATCGTCGGCGCGGTGTACGTCTCCAAGCGGCGCGGTATCGCCGTCGGCGACGACGAGGACAGTGCCGAACACGTGGCCAAGTCGGCCGATCCCGCGGTGGTTTCGTAGGCGGTCTTACGACGCCCACCGGAGCCTTCGCGAGGGTGCTCGCGAGGAGGACCGGTCAACGAGCGGGCGGACGGCGTGTGCTGACACGCCGTCCGCCCGTTTCGTATGCCGAGGCGCTCGCCGTCCGGCGTGCGCCGGGGTGTGCCGGAGCGTGCTCGGGGAGCGGGGGATGTGCGCGTCGTCTCGTCGTGAGCCTTCTCTCTCTTGGTGCAAAGGTGCACAAAAGCGTACTTAGTGGGTACTTCCGTGAGGGCGCTGTCCGTCCGCCGTGTAGATTCCGGGGGCCGAGAGCCATGGAAGGGACCGATCCGGTGAACAAGAAGCTCGCGGCCGCACTGTCCGGCGGTGCGGTACTGGTGGTGGCGCTGTCCGGGTGCAGCAGCAACAAGGGCACCGACCCGAAGCTGATCGCCTGGGCCAAGACCGTGTGCGACGCGGTGCCGGCGCAGGACGCGAAGATCAAGGCGGCGAACGAGGCGATCTCCACGGCGGTCTCGGACACCACGAGCTCGCCCGCGACCATCCAGAAGACCGACTCCCAGGCGTTCCAGGACATGTCCGACGCCTACAAGGCGCTCGCCTCCGCCATCAGCGGCGCCGGCGCGCCCCCCGGGGTCGAGGAGGGCGCCAAGCGGCAGCAGAACGTCGTCACGACCCTCAACAGTCTTTCCGCGTCGTACGCCGACCTGAAGAAGAAGGTCGACGCGCTCGACACCAAGAACCAGGCGAAGTTCGCCTCGGGCCTGCAGGACATCGCCTCCCAGACGACACAGCTGGAGGCGCAGAGCAAGAGCGGCACCGCGGCGCTGAACGCCCTGGAACAGGGCGAGGTCAAGGACGCCATCGCCGAACAGGCCAGCTGCAAGAAGGTCGCCGCGACGACGGATCCGGCGTCGACACCCGCGTCGGGGTCGACGCCGTCCTCGCCCGCCTCTTCGTCGGCCTCTTCGTCCTCGTCGTCTTCGTCGGCGTCGACCGCGGGCTGAGACAGGGGCTGCCGAGCCTCCGGGGCCGGGGTCGGCGCCGGGGGCCGGGGTGGGGTCGGGCGGGACCGGGCGGCGCCGGGAGCTGAAGCCGGCGCTGTGCGCCGAGGCCGGGTACCGAGCCTCGGCGCTCCGGCGGTCCGGAGCCGTGTGCCGAATCCGTCGGGCCGAGCTGAGTCCGTCGGTCCGGGGCTTAGCCCGGTGGCCCGGGCCGGAGTCCGGTGGCCTGGGGCTGAGTCCGGCGGTCCGGGCTGAGGTCCCGCGGTTCGGGCTGAGGTCCCGCGGTTCGGGCCGGAGCCTCGGAGTCAAGGCCGGAGTTCCGCGGTCCGGGCTCGTGTGCTGAGCCCGCGGCCGGGCGGGGCCGCGGGCCACAATGGGGGGCGTGACTGACTCCGGCCTCGCCACTCTGCCCGTCTCCGACCGCCCCGACGTCGCCGCCCGGCTGCGCACCGCCCTGCTGGGCGCTTCCTTCACCGCCGACGGGCTGCTCGACCTGCTCGGCGCACCCGCGTACGCGGCGCTGGCCCGCAGCGAGACGGTGCCCGCGCTGCGGGCGACCCGCGGGGACACGCCCCTGGAGACGCTCGTCCGGCTGTTCCTGCTCCAGCAGCCCGTGCCGCACGCGCGCGTGGCCGGCGTGCTGCCCCTCGACGACCTCGTGGACAGCGGCTGGCTGACCCGTGTGGGCGGCGACGAGTTCGCGGCCACCGTGGATGTACGGCCCTACGGCGGGCCCGACGGCGAGGACTGGTTCATCGTGTCCGACCTCGGATGCGCGGTCGGCGGCGCCGGTGGCATCGGGCAGCGGCACGAGGGTGTGGTCCTCGGGGTCGGCGGCGCGTCCACGACGCTCGCCGGCATCACCGTCCGTACGCCCGTCGCCGCCGCCCTCGACCTCGGCACCGGCTCCGGGATCCAGGCGCTGCACGCCGCCCAGCACGCCACGCGCGTGATCGCGACCGACCTCAACCCCCGCGCGCTGCACATCACGGCGCTCACGCTGGCGCTCTCCGGCGCACCGGCGGCCGACCTGCGCGAGGGCTCGCTGTTCGAGCCGGTCAAGGAGGGGGAGACGTTCGATCTGGTCGTCTCCAACCCGCCGTTCGTGATTTCCCCCGGCGCCCGGCTGACGTACCGGGACGGCGGGATGAGCGGGGACGATCTGTGCCGCTCGCTCGTTCAACAGGCCGGGGAACGGCTGAACGAGGGCGGGTTCGCGCAGTTCCTCGCCAACTGGCAGCACATCGCGGGGGAGGACTGGCAGGACAGGGTCAGGTCGTGGGTGCCGCGCGGCTGCGACGCGTGGATCGTGCAGCGCGAGGTGCAGGACGTCAACCAGTACGCCGAGCTGTGGCTCAGGGACTCCGGCGAGCACCGCGGGGACCCGGCGGAGTACCAGGCGCAGTACGACGCGTGGCTCGACGAGTTCGAGGCGCGCAAGGTGAAGGGGGTGGGATTCGGCTGGATCACGCTGCGGAGGACGGGCGCCGCGGTGCCCTCGGTCACCGTGGAGGAGTGGCCGCATCCGATCGAACAGCCGCTCGGCGAGACGATCCGCGCGCACTTCGACCGCCTCGACTACCTCCGTGACCACGACGACGCGGATCTCCTCGAAGGCCACTTCAGGCTCGCCGTCGAGGTGGTCCAGGAGCAGGTCGGGCTGCCCGGCGCCGAGGACCCGGAGCATGTGGTGCTGCGCCAGCACCGCGGGATGCGCCGCGCGACCAAGGTGGACACGGTGGGCGCCGGGTTCGCGGGGGTGTGTGACGGCACGCTGAGCGCGGGCCGGATTCTCGACGCCATCGCGCAACTGATGGGCGAGGACCCGGTGTTGCTGCGCGACCGCACGCCCGCGCAGATCCGGCTGCTGGTGGAGCAGGGGTTCCTGGAGCCGGCGGTCTGACGGGTCGACGGCCTGACGGACCGGAAGACGTGCCCCGTGGATCCGTACGAGGGTCCACGGGGAGGCCCTCGGAAGGTTTTCGGGAAGGTCCACGGGAAGCCCGTAGGACACGCCGGAACAAGAAAAAGGCCGGAAAAATGTGGCCGGAACGTTTGGCGGGCGGCTCATCGTTAGTCCGTCGATCGGATGTTCGAGCGACTTACGGCTGCCCGTTCACCTCGATTTCGCCCGTCGGCCTCCCGCCCGCCGCCCGCACGTGCCAGTCTCCGGGCGCTGGGCAGTCGCAGGCGGCAGGGAAGGGGTGCGCGGGTCATGGAGAGCGGACCGGCGATCTTCGCGGGGGTGGTGTTCGCCCTGTTCGGAGGCGCACTGCTGGTGTGGACCGGGGCCCGGCTCCGGCGTGGCGAGCCCGTCGCCCAGGGTGTGAGCCAGGTCGCATCCGCGACCCTCGCGAGCCTCGCCGCGGTGGTCGCGCTGGGCCTCGCGGCGTACTGCCTGACCCGCCCCTGAGGGCAACCCGTCGGTAATCGGAGCGTCACGCTCCGGACGGGGCCGGAAGAGCGACCGGGGACTCCGGGCGGCAGGAATGGCGGTAGTCGGGTTACCGTTCGAGTGGCCGTTGTGAGCTTTTCCCGTTTGACACGGGGGCGGGATGTACCGTCACACTCCGCAGCGTCACCAAGTGAGCGGGCGTCCGTGCCCGTGCCACAGCCCCGGGAGCAAGGCCTGGGGAGGCCCCAGCGTCGACCGGAGAGAAGAGCGAAGTTGTCCCCGACCAGCGAGACCGCACAGGGCGGCCGCCGACTCGTCATCGTCGAGTCGCCCGCCAAGGCGAAGACGATCAAGGGCTATCTGGGCCCCGGATACGTCGTCGAGGCGAGCGTCGGGCACATCCGTGACCTTCCCAACGGCGCCGCGGAGGTGCCCGAGAAGTACACCGGCGAGGTCCGGCGCCTCGGCGTGGACGTCGAGCACGACTTCGAGCCGATCTATGTGGTCAACGCGGACAAGCGGGCCCAGGTCAAGAAGCTCAAGGACCTGCTGAAGGACTCCGACGAGCTCTACCTCGCCACCGATGAGGACCGCGAGGGCGAGGCGATCGCCTGGCACCTCCAGGAGGTGCTCAAGCCCAAGGTCCCGGTCAAGCGGATGGTCTTCCACGAGATCACGAAGTCCGCGATCCAGGCCGCCGTCGCCAACCCGCGCCAGCTCAACCAGAAGCTCGTCGACGCCCAGGAGACCCGCCGCATCCTCGACCGCCTCTACGGCTACGAGGTCTCGCCGGTCCTGTGGAAGAAGGTCATGCCGCGCCTGTCGGCCGGCCGTGTGCAGTCCGTGGCGACCCGGCTCGTGGTGGAGCGGGAACGCGAGCGCATCGCTTTCCGGTCCGCCGAGTACTGGGACCTGACCGGCACCTTCGGGACCGGCCGGGCCGGTGACCCGAGCGACCCGTCGTCCCTGGTCGCCCGCCTCCAGGCCGTCGACGGCAAGCGCGTCGCCCAGGGCCGTGACTTCGACTCGCTCGGGCAGCTGAAGAGCGCGAACACCCTCCACCTCGACGAGGCGAACGCCCGCGCGCTCGCCGCGGCCCTGGAGAACACCCGGTTCTCGGTCCGCTCGGTCGAGTCCAAGCCGTACCGCCGCTCGCCCTACGCCCCGTTCCGTACGACGACCCTCCAGCAGGAGGCCTCGCGCAAGCTCGGCTTCGGCGCGAAGGCCACCATGCAGGTGGCCCAGAAGCTGTACGAGAACGGCTACATCACGTACATGCGTACGGACTCCACGACGCTGAGCGACACCGCGATCGCGGCCGCGCGCGCCCAGGTCACGCAGCTGTACGGCGCCGACTACCTGCCGGCCCAGCCGCGGACGTACGCCGCGAAGGTCAAGAACGCGCAGGAGGCCCACGAGGCGATCCGCCCCTCGGGTGATCGTTTCCGCACCCCCGCGGAGACCGGCCTCACCGGCGACCAGTTCAAGCTCTACGAGCTGATCTGGAAGCGGACCGTCGCCTCCCAGATGAAGGACGCGACCGGCAACAGCGTCACCGTGAAGATCGCCGGCACCGCCGCCGACGGCCGGGACGTCGAGTTCAGCGCCTCCGGCAAGACGATCACCTTCCACGGCTTCCTGAAGGCCTACGTCGAGGGTGCCGACGACCCGAACGCCGAGCTGGACGACCGCGAGCGCCGGCTGCCCCAGGTCGCCGAGGGCGACGCGCTCAGCGCCGAGGAGATCACGGTCGACGGGCACGCCACCAAGCCCCCGGCCCGCTACACCGAGGCTTCGCTCGTCAAGGAGCTGGAAGAGCGCGAGATCGGCCGCCCGTCGACGTACGCGTCGATCATCGGCACGATCCTCGACCGGGGTTACGTGTTCAAGAAGGGGACGGCCCTGGTGCCCTCCTTCCTGAGCTTCGCCGTGGTCAACCTCCTGGAGAAGCACTTCGGCCGGCTGGTCGACTACGACTTCACCGCCAAGATGGAGGACGACCTCGACCGCATCGCGGCCGGCCAGGCCCAGGCGGTGCCGTGGCTGCGGCGCTTCTACTTCGGCGAAGGCGGCGAAGGCACCCCCACGGGCGGCGCGGCCGACGCGGGCAACGGCGACGGGGACCACCTCGGCGGCCTCAAGGAACTGGTGACCGACCTGGGCGCGATCGACGCGCGCGAGGTGTCGTCGTTCCCGGTGGGCAACGACATCGTGCTGCGGGTCGGCCGCTACGGCCCGTACATCGAGCGCGGCGAGAAGGACTCCGAGGGCCACCAGCGCGCGGACGTGCCGGAGGACCTGGCCCCCGACGAGCTGTCCGTCGAGCTCGCGGAGGAGCTGCTCGCCAAGCCGAGCGGCGACTTCGAGCTGGGCGCCGACCCGGAGACCGGCCACCAGATCATCGCCCGTGACGGCCGCTACGGCCCGTACGTCACCGAGGTGCTCCCCGAGGGCACCCCGAAGACCGGGAAGAACGCGGTCAAGCCGCGCACGGCGTCGCTCTTCAAGTCGATGGCCCTGGACACGGTCACCCTGGCGGACGCGCTCAAGCTGATGTCGCTGCCGCGCGTCGTCGGCGCCGACGCCGAGGGCCAGGAGATCACCGCGCAGAACGGGCGCTACGGGCCGTACCTGAAGAAGGGCACGGACTCGCGCTCGCTCACCTCCGAGGACCAGCTCTTCACGATCACCCTCGAAGAGGCGCTCCAGATCTACTCCCAGCCCAAGCAGCGCGGCCGGGCCGCCGCCAAGCCGCCGCTGAAGGAGCTGGGCACCGACCCGGTCAGCGAGAAGCCGGTCGTGGTGAAGGACGGCCGCTTCGGCCCGTACGTCACCGACGGCGAGACCAATGCGACCCTGCGCTCCGGCGACAGCGTCGAGGAGATCACCCCGGAGCGCGGCTACGAGCTGCTCGCCGAGAAGCGGGCCAAGGCGCCCGCCAAGAAGACGGCGAAGAAGGCGCCCGCGAAGAAGACGGCGGCCGCGAAGAAGGCCGCACCGGCCAAGAAGGCGGTCGCCAAGAAGACCGCCGCGAAGAAGACGACGACCGCGGCGAAGACGGCGGCCAAGAAGGCGACGGCTTCCCGGACGGCGTCCGCGGAGGACTGAGTTCGGATCGAGCTGAGCGAGGACCGAGGGGTCTGAAAAGGCCTCCGGCCCTCACATCGGCTTCGCATTGTGCACGCCCCGGCATCAACTTGGTGTCGGGGCGTGTGTACCTGTGGACGGCGCGGCGGGCTGTCCGTGGCTGCCGATAGGCTGAAAGCATGACGCGAGCCGAGCAGCCAACGGCCCCCCAGACAGATCCGGACGACGCGCTGGTAGCGGATTCCCGCGAGCGCGCGGTCCGCTCGCTGCTGCGCCGACCCGAGCTCAGGCGGTTGTGGAGCGCCCAGCTCGTGAGCGGGATCGGCGACAGCCTGGCCTTGCTGGTCCTTGTCGTGCTCACGCTCCAGGCGGCCGTCGCCCAGGGCTCCTTGGGCGGTGGTTACCGCGGTGCGGCGCTCGCGGTGACGATCGTCTTCGGGGTGCGCATTCTGGCCACCCTGCTCTTCGGCGCGGTCCTGCTGGGCCCGCTCACCACGCTGACCGGGCAGGACGGCCCGCTCGACCGCCGCTGGACCATGGTCGGCGCCGACGGTCTGCGCACCGTCCTGCTGATCATCGCGCCCCTGTGGATCGACTGGACCCCGGCGAACGCCCTGACGCTCGTCCTGGTGACGGCCTTCGTCACCGGAGTCGCCGAGCGCTTCTGGACCGTCTGCCGGGAGAGCGCGGCCCCCGCGCTGCTGCCCGCCCCGCCCCCGGAGGGCGCGACGGTACGACCGCTGCCCGACCACCTGGACGCCCTGCGCCGCCTTTCGCTGCGGACGACGTTCCTGGCGATCCCGCTCGCGGCCGCCGCCCTGGTCGTCGCGTCCCTGGTCAACAACCTGCTGGGCACGGGCATCGCATGGTTCGCCCAGCACCAGGCGGCCCTCGCCTCGTACGTGGCGGCGGGCCTGTTCGCCGCGTCCCTCTCGGTGCTGGTCTACCTGGAGGTGCCCGGCACCCGCACCCCGCGCGCGCGGTCGCCGCTGGAGGGCCTGCGCCGCCCCAAGACCGCCGCCGGCACCGACACCGGCCGCACCGGCGCCATCCCGCTCCTGGTGCTGGCCTGCGCCGCGGTCGCCGGGGCGATCTCCGCCGCCGTCGCCGTCTCCGTGCTGCACGCCAAGGACCTGGGCGGCGGCCCGGTGCTGTACGGCCTGCTGGTGCTCGCCCTGACCGGCGGGGTCGCCGTCGGCATCCGTACGGCGCCCTCGCTGCTGCCGACGCTCTCCCGCCGCCGGCTGCTGTCACTCGCGATCGCCTTCACCGGCATCGCGCTGCTCGCCGCGGGCCTGGTCCCGGACGTCACCAGCGTGCTGCTGATCGTCGCGCTGGCCGGCATCGGCGCGGGCGTCGCCGCCAACACCGGGCACACCCTGCTCGACCAGGAGACCGAGGACTTCCGCCGGACGCGGACGACCGAGCACCTGCACGCGGTGGTCCGGGTCGCCATAGCGCTCGGCGCGCTGATCGCCCCCCTGGTGGCCGCGCTGATCGGGCCGCACCGGCTGGAGAACGGCAAGTTCGTGTTCGCGCACGGCGGCGCCGCCTTCACGCTGATGCTGGTCGGCGCGCTGCTCCTGCCGGTGGCCGCCCTGGTGCTCGCCAAGGTCGACGACCGCGCGGGCGTACCGCTCCGCCACGACCTGCGGGACGCGCTGCTGGGCGGCGACGACCCGGTGCAGGCCCCCACGGCCAACGGTTTCTTCATCGCCCTGGAGGGCGGCGACGGCGCCGGGAAGTCCACCCAGGCCGAGGCCCTCGCCGAGTGGATCCGGGCCAAGGGCCACGAGGTCGTCCTCACCCGCGAGCCGGGCGCCACCCCGGTCGGCAAGCGACTGCGCTCGATCCTCCTCGACGTCTCGTCCGCCGGTCTCTCGCACCGCGCGGAGGCGCTGCTGTACGCCGCCGACCGCGCGGAGCACGTCGACACCGTCGTCCGGCCCGCCCTGGAGCGCGGCGCGGTCGTCATCTCCGACCGGTACATCGACTCCTCCGTCGCCTACCAGGGCGCCGGCCGCGACCTGTCCCCGACCGAGGTCGCCCGGATCAACCGCTGGGCGACCGCCGGACTCGTCCCGCACCTGACCGTCCTGCTGGACGTGGAGCCGGAGACCGCCCGCGAGCGGTTCACCGAGGCGCCCGACCGGCTGGAGTCGGAGCCCGCCGAGTTCCACGCACGCGTACGGGCCGGCTTCCTGACGCTGGCCGCCTCCGACCCCGGCCGCTACCTGGTGGTCGACGCCGGCCAGGAGCCCGAGTCGGTCACCACCGTCATCCGGGCCCGGCTCGACACCGTGCTGCCGCTCTCCGAGGCCGAGATCAAGGCCGCCGAGGAGGCGCGCAGGAAGGCCGAGGAGGAGGCCCGCCGCAAGGCCGAGGAAGAGGCCGCGCGCAAGGCCGAGGAGGAGCGCCTGGAGCGCGAGCGCCAGGAGCAGCTCGCCAAGCTGCGCGCCGAGGAGGAGGAGCGCAAGCGCCGCGAGCTGGAGGAGGCGCAGCGCCGCGAGGCCGAACGGCAGGCGGAGGAGGCCCGGCTGCGGGCCGAGGAGGCGCGTAAGCGGGCCGAGGAGGAACAGGCCCGGCTGCTCGCCGAGGAGAAGGCCCGTGCGGAGGCCGAGGCCCGCCGCAAGGCCGAGGAGGAGCAGCGCCGCAGGCAGGCCGAGGAGGAGGCCCGGCTGCGTGCCGAGGCCGAGGAACGGCGCCTGGAGAAGCAGCGCAAGGCCGAGGAGGCCCTTCTCAAGGCCGAGCAGGCGCGGCGCGCCGCGGCGGAGGCGGCGGCAGCGGCCGACGTGGCCGCCCAGCAGTCCGCCGTACGGCCGCCGACGGCTCCCGGTGTCACACCGGAGGCGATGACGGTGCCGACGCCGGTGGTGAGGCCGGAGGCCGGGCGGGGCGAGTCGGAGGCCGGGCGGGGCGAGTCGGAGGCCGGGCGGGGCGAGTCGGAGGCCGGGCGAGGTGCGTCGGAGGCCGGGCGGCGTTCGCCGGAGGCCCGGGACGACGAGACGAAGGTGCTGCGCCCGGTGCGGGAGGAGTCGGCGCCCGCGGCCCGGGAGTCCGACGCCGAGGTGACGGCGGAGCTGCCGCAGCCGCCGGGGCGGCCCGCGGGTGCGGCCGACGAGACGGCGGTGCTGTCGCCGGTGAAGCCGGGCGCGGTGGACGAGACGGCGGTGCTGCCTTCGGTGGGCGCTGCCGGCGAGACGGCCGTACTGCCGCCGGTGCCGTCCGGCGCGGCCGACGAGACCGCCGTACTGCCTCCCGTGCGTGGCGATGCCGCCGCTCCCGCCGACGCCCCGGCGGACCGGATGCCGCCCGGGTTCTTCCGGGACGAGCGGGCGGGCGGGAACCCCGACGGCTCCGAGGGCAGCACCCGTGAGCTGCCGCAGGTCGACACCGACGCTCCGGCCCCGCGCCGGCGTCCCCGGCCCGACTGGGCCGAGGAGACCCCGCTGGACGACCTGCCGTCGCTGGCGGACGAGCTGCTGGGGTCGTACGACGAGTCGGATCACGACGACGAGCGGGGCCGCCGGGGTCGCGGTCGGCGCGGCTGAGGCTCCGGTGCGCGGGGGCGGTGCGGGCCGGGACTGCCGGCCGGTGCCGCCCCCGTTGCCGTTGCATGGGCGGGCGGGGGAACCGGCTGTCCCGGTCGCCCGCGGACCCCGCTGTCAGTGGGCACCCGCACAATGGAGTCCGGACCACGGAACCGGTGGGCTCCGGGACCGGTACCTGTCGGAACCGGTGCCTGTCGGGACCGGTACCTATGACGAAAGGGCGGCGTGACCCATGACCGTGTGGGACGACCTCGTCGGGCAGGAGCGGGTGAGTGAGGTGCTCACCGCCGCCGCCCGGGACGCCGACGCCCTCGTCACCGCCGCCGCGACCGACCGGCCGCTGCCGGAGTCGTCGAAGATGACGCACGCCTGGCTGTTCACCGGCCCGCCTGGCGCCGGCCGCAACCAGACGGCACGGGCCTTCGCCGCCGCCCTCCAGTGCGTGAGCCCCGACCGGGCCCTGGGCGGCGCCCCCGGCTGCGGCTTCTGCGACGGCTGCCACACCGCACTGGTCGGCACCCACGCGGACGTCACCACCGTCGCCGCCGTCGGCGCCGAGATCCTGGTCAAGGACATGCGCGACACGGTCCGCAAGTCGTACACGTCCCCGGCGACCGGCCGCTGGCAGATCATCCTCGTCGAGGACGCCGAGCGGCTGAACGAGAAGTCGGCCAACGCCGTCCTCAAGGCCGTCGAGGAGCCCGCCCCCCGCACGGTCTGGCTGCTCTGCGCGCCCTCCCTGGAGGACGTGCTGCCCACGATCCGTTCCCGTTGCCGGCACCTGAACCTGCGCACGCCCTCGGTGGAGGCGGTCGCCGACATGCTCGTCCGGCGTGAGGGCATCGAGCCCCAGGTGGCCGCCGCCGCCGCCCGCGCCACCCAGGGGCACGTCGACCGGGCCCGCAGGCTGGCCACCGACCCGGCCGCCCGTGAGCGCCGCGCGGCCGTGCTGAAGCTGCCGTTGCGGCTGGACGAGGTCGGCGCCTGCCTGAAGGCGGCCCAGGAGCTGGTGGACGCGGCGGCGGAGGACGCCAAACAGCTCGCCGAGGAGATGGACGGCAAGGAGACCGAGGAGCTGAAGGCGGCGCTCGGCGCGGTCCAGGGCGGGCGGCTGCCGCGCGGGACGGCGGGCGTGATCAAGGACCTGGAGGACATGCAGAAGCGCCGCCGGACCAGGACCCAGCGCGACAGCCTCGACGTCGCCCTCACCGACCTCACCGGCTTCTACCGCGACGTCCTCGCCCTCCAGCTGGGATCCAGGGTCGCGATCGCCAACGCGGACGCCGAGGACGCCCTGGAGCGGCTGGCCCGGGCCGGCTCGCCCGAGGCCACGCTGCGCCGGATCGAGGCGATCGGCGCCTGCCGGGAGGCCCTGGACCGCAATGTGGCGCCGCTGCTGGCGGTGGAGGCGATGACGATGGCGCTCAGAGCGGGCTGACGACGTCCAGGGCTCGGGCGTGGGACGACGTCCGGCGCTCGGGTGTGCACGGCGTTGACCGGGGTCACCCGTACGAGCCACAGTCCTCACGCACGGCACAGAGATCATTTCTCGGCGTTACGCTCGATTGATGCACATCAGGCGAATCCCCCGCCGGACCCGAAATCGGCACCGGGCCCAGACCCGGACCATGGCAGCCGCCCTGCTCTCGGCCGCCGCGCTGCTCGTCTCCGCGTGCTCCTCCTCGGGGGACGCGTCGACGTCGGCGGCCACCTCGGCCGGCACCGCCCAGCTGGCCGCACTGCCCCGTTCGACGCCGTCCGCGCTGGCGCCGTACTACGGCCAGAAGCTCACCTGGCGCGACTGCGGGGTCCCCGGTTTCCAGTGCGCGACGATGAAGGCCCCGCTGGACTACGCCAGGCCCGGCGCGGGTGACGTCCGGCTGGCGGTCGCCCGGAAGAAGGCCACCGGCAAGGCGAAGCCGCTCGGTTCGCTGCTGGTCAACCCGGGCGGGCCGGGCGGCTCGGCGGTGGACTACCTCCAGCAGTACGCGGGCATCGGCTACCCCGCCGAGGTGCGGGCGCGCTACGACATGGTCGCCGTGGACCCGCGCGGAGTCGCCCGCAGCGAGCCCGTCGAGTGCCTGAACGGCCCGCAGATGGACCGGTTCACCGAGACCGACATGACCCCCGACGACCAGAAGGAGACGGACCAGCTGGTCGGGGAGTACAAGACGTTCGCGGAGGCCTGCGGGGCGCATTCGGCGCAGGTGCTGCGCCATGTCTCCACCGTGGATTCGGCGCGGGACATGGACATCCTGCGGGCGGTGCTCGGCGACCCGAAGCTGAACTACGTGGGGGCGTCGTACGGGACGTTCCTCGGCGCGACCTACGCGGGCCTCTTCCCGGAGCGGGTCGGCCGGATGGTCCTGGACGGTGCGATGGACCCGTCCCTGTCCGCGCGTGAACTGAACCTCCAGCAGACGGCCGGGTTCGAGACGGCGTTCCAGTCCTTCTCCAGGGACTGCGCGAAGCGCACCGACTGCCCGCTCGGCCCCAAGGGCAGCACGCCGACACAGATCGCGGACAACCTGAGCACGTTCTTCCAGAAGGTGGACGCGCACCCCGTCCCGACCGGCGCCCCGGACGGCCGCAAGCTGACCGAGTCCCTGGCGACGACCGGCGTGATCGCGGCGATGTACGACCAGGCCGAGTGGGAGCAGCTGCGCGACGCCCTGCGCTCGGCGATGAAGGACAACGACGGCGCGGGTCTGCTCGCCCTCTCCGACAGCTACTACGAGCGGGACGCCGACGGCCGCTACTCGAACCTGATGTTCGCCAACGCCGCGGTGAACTGCCTGGACCTGCCGCCCGCCTTCACCGGCCCCGAGCAGGTCGAGAAGGCGCTGCCCGAGTTCGAGAAGGCATCGCCGGTGTTCGGCCCGAACCTGGCGTGGGCGTCGCTGAACTGCGCGTACTGGCCGGTGAAGGCGACGGGCGAGCCGCACCGGATCGAGGCGAAGGGCGCCGCCCCCATCGTCGTGGTCGGCACCACCCGCGACCCCGCGACCCCCTACCGCTGGGCCCAGTCCCTGGCCCGCCAGCTCTCCTCGGCCCGCCTCCTCACCTACGTCGGCGACGGCCACACCGCCTACGGCCGGGGCAGCACGTGCATCGACTCGGCGATCAACGCCTACCTCCTCGACGGCACCCCACCGGCGGAGGGAAAGCGCTGCTCATAGCCCCTGCGACGAGCCCGGGAGACCCCGCTCCGGGGCGTGTACGGAGCACCCCCGGAAACTGTGTAGACTTACCGAAGTCGCTGATCGCACCATAGTGCGGGCGACGCGCCGCTTTAGCTCAGATGGCCAGAGCAACGCACTCGTAATGCGTAGGTCTCGGGTTCGAATCCCGAAAGCGGCTCTTAAAAGTGCAGGTCAGGGCAGTGGTGGCCCCTCGTGGGGATCGCGAGGGGCCTTTTTCGTGCCCGGATGGGAACATCCTGGGAACATCGAAGCTGCGATAAGTCGCCTATGTCTATATTTTCGATCGCCGAACAAGGTTGCGAAAACGATGGAGATGGCCTGCCTTTGCGGCGGCGGGCGTAGCTGTCCGTGAACATCAGTGCGGATACGCGCGGCGCTGTGATGTCCTCCGGGGCCTGTTCTGGCGGTCACTGCGGCGATGGGCGGCGTGCTCTGTCTCCGAGTGCGGAGAACGGTCCGGTGCTTCTGGCCCCTGTGGGGTCATACCGCGCGTAATGTCTGCGGGCATGGATGGGGCAAGCCGTATGGCCGGGGTCGGGAACGGCGGGGGCCGGTACCCCTGGGTCCGCCGCGTGCATGCGATCACCTCGGCGCTCCAAGTTGACCGCTTTGGCTGGCTGGTAGACCTGCCGTGGGCGACAGCAGGGGTACCCCTTGCCGGTCGACGTGAGGACAAACTGCTTGTGGTCCTGGGCGAGCGCGGATGCGGCAAGAGTGACTTGTTCATCGAGGAAGCCGAGGCGCTGCAGTCCGAGGGACACGTCGTGGAGCGGGTCGACCTGAGTGCGCGGGGACGGTTCTACGAAGCGAGCATTGCGCGACAGAGTTTGGCCGTAGTACTGGAGCGAGTTTCCGCGGGTGACCCCGGATACGTCCTGCTAGACAGCCTCGACGAGGGGATGGACCGACTCGGGGTTCTGGATGACATTCTGGTCGGCTGTCTGGAAGAGCTCGGTCGTGAGCGGAGAAGCCAGCTACGGCTGCGTATCGCCTGCCGTTCGGGCCGGTGGCCCCGCGGTCTGGAAGGGCACCTCCAGTCACTGTGGGCGCCTGAGGAGGTCTCGGTAGTTGGTGTGACGCCGCTGTCGCGTTCCGATGTGGAGACGGCCGCCGCCTGGGATGGCCTCGACGGCCGTAGAGTCACTCGGCGGCTGGAGCAGAAGGGTGCGGTGGCTCTGGCCTGGTCTCCGATCACCTTGAAACCCTTGCTTGAAGCCGAACGGGAAGGGTGGGGCCTGCCTTCGACGGTAGCTGACGCCTACCGGCTTGCCTGCCGACAGTTGAGCTCCCACGGCCACCGTGACGGAAATCCGCTGACCCCCGATCACCTGACGGCACTCGCGAGCCGAGTGGCCGCCGCCATGCAGTTCGGCCACTATGCAGCGATCCACGACACCCCGAGTGCCATGGAGACTGACGTGGCACTGGCTGATCTTGACGGCGGTGACGAGCCGGGAGCGGCGGGGGTCTCCTACCACTGCGGGATGCAGGAACTGCTGGCGTTGGTGGATTCCGGGCTGATGGTCGAGGTCGGGCTGCGTCGCTGGGCCTTCGCCCATGACAGCTACCAGCAGTACCTGGCTGCCCAGTTCCTGGCACGGCACCACATGCACGACGCCGCGCAGGGGCAGTTGCTGTGGATCGGTGATGGAACGTCCCGTCATGTTGTGGAACGACACCGCGAGGTGGCCGCATGGCGGGTGGTGGACGATACAGAGCTGTTCGCCGAAGTCCTGCGGTACGACCCCGAAGTGCTGTTGCTGGCCGACCTCACCGCACTCCGCGATCAGGAGCGCGAGGCCGTGGTGGACCGGCTCCTCGGCCTCGTGTCCAGCGATGACACGGTCCAACTGGACCGAGAGGTGCTGCACCGACTGAAGCACCCCGGGCTGTCCTCTCAGCTGCGTCCTCACCTGTCTCTTGCGGCTGCACCTCCGCTGCTCTCCACAGTGCTCCGCATCGCGCGAGCCTGCCAACTACCGGAGCTCAACGACCAGTTGCTGACAGTGGCCGAGACCCAGGGGATCGATCCGAAACTGCGCCGCCTGGCCGTCCAAGCACTCGGCAACGAACTGGACGCGGACCATGTGGCCCGCCTCACGGCGTTGGCCGAGCACAACGATGCGGACCTGGGCCGGCTGCCGGTCCTGGAACAAGACCCGGAGCGGCTGGCCTTGCTGAGGGCGCTGGCCTGGCGCGGTGATGCGGACTTGGCGGCGGCCGCGCTGGAGCGGTTGTGGCCGCAGTATCTGCGGCTGCCCGAATTTCTGGACCTGATCCCGCCTGCCGAGGACCCCACGCAGGTCCGTTCCGCATGGCTCCTGATCCATAAGGCTCCGAACCTGCTGAGACCCGAAGACGTTGACGAAGCCGTGGCGTGGGCGACACGGACTCTGGGTTCGCGGCACCCCCGGGCCGGTCTGACCCTGTCCGGCGAGTCGCAGTTGTCCGTGCGGCTGCCGGTTCGCATTCTCGCCCAGGCGATCGCGCTCTTCGACGAAGGCGACACCAACAGTGACTCTGCACAACGGAACAGGCGGCTCGACGAAGTCGCCGATGCTCTGCTCACCCTGGCGGGACGTGCCGATTTTGACGACCGGCACCAGCTTGCGCAACCGGTGGGCGAGGTGCTGCTAAGTCGGCCGGGCATCCGCCGAGAGCTGGGCCAGCGTGTCCTGGAACGCGGTGATGACCACCAGGTCACTCGGCTCCTATCCTGGTCAGGCAGCCCTGCCCTGTTCTCCACCGACGACTCGGTGTACTGGACTCTGCAGTGGCCCACACTGAGCCCTGACGCACGCCGGCACGCTGAGTGGCTGGTGACGGCGTGGCCCGATCCAGCGGATCCGGACCTGCCGTCCGCTCTTGAACTGCGCGAGCGTCACCCGGATCTGAAGGCCGCCACTGCACGGTGGGACACCCGCGCGGAGGAAGAAGCCCGGCAACAGCGCGAGCAGGAAGAACAGTGCCACCGCCTGGCATTCAACGAAGCCCGCCTACGGCTTGCCCTCACCGCGCTCAGCGCCGGAGAGGGATCCCCCGAGCGGCTGTGGCAAGACATCACCACCGAGCTGTACCGCACCGCGGACGGCAGCGAGGCGTCGCAGGACAGGCTGGGCGTCGTGGCTGCTGCACCGTCTTTCCCACATGAAGGCAGCGAACTGCACCGTCTGCTGCTGGACGCGGCTGTTACCGTCGCCCGCCGCTCAGCAGCCCTCAATGGCGTAGCGGCCACTCCAGCCACAGCAGACTGGGACCGGGCAGCCACTGCTCTGACCGCGCTGGCCCTGCTTGATGCCTCGCACCTGGCCGAGGCATTCGACCACCATACCCGTCGAGCGGCTGTGGCTGCCGTGGCACTGGCGGCCCACGATTGCCACGACTCCGACGACTCCGCACTACGGCGCAGCCTCATCACACAGTGCGCCCGGCTGGCCGGCCACGAACTGCCGACCCTGCTCCACCAGGCGCTAGGCGGTTGCAGCGAGCCGGAACTGAACAGTCTGGCAACCGCGTTCGCCCGTACCGCCGTTCCTGATGCGGTTCAGACCTTGCGCGACTGGGCCACCGATCCGGGCCGCACCGACTTGCAGTGGGCCGGCGTCCTGACCTCACTCGCGTTGGCGGGAGACCGAACGGCCCAAGAAATCCTGTCCGCCGCGGTGACCGACCCCGACGTTCAACGAGACGCCGCGCGGAGCAGCTCGCGATGGACCCGCGCCGCCGCGGCGCTAATGGGACAACCACAACTGCCCGAGATCTGGCCCGTCATCAGGGCAACCCTGGATACCGCCGGCGTTCTGGCTGCTTTCCTGGAACGCCTTATCGTCGCCGACCCCAAGGGCAACTGGCCGTCCGGGACCGGCCAGTTGCCCGAGACTGACCTCGCTGACCTGTACACCATGGTTACCGACCACATCGGTATCACCCGTCTCCGGGATTACGAGTTCGAGGGTGGCTTTTACACCGACGCTCGCAGCAACCTGCACCGAGGGCTGCTGGGCCTGCTGATCTCCAAGACCAGCCCGGAAGCGGTCCGAGAGCTGACCGGTCTCGCGACTCACTATCCCGAACTTGCAGACCTGCGTCGGCACGTTAAGGCCACGGCCCGCGAGGTCGCCGAACTTCAGGCTCAACCCCTGGTTCCGGAGCAACTTCGGCGCCTGGCCGCAGACACCAATCTGCGCACCGCCACCGACGCACGGCATCTCCAGGACATCGTGCTGGCCAGCCTCGACCGCCTCCAGGCTGTGCTTCAGGGGTCCAACGGCCTTGTGGTCAACCTGTGGAACCGGGACAAGTGGACAGTGGATCACACCGACTGGTGGCCGTGCTGGGAAGAAGACTTCAGCGACATGGTCGCAGCTCTCCTGCGCCAGGACATCGGTGGAAACCGCGTCGTGATCAACCGCGAGGTCCAAGTCGACCGCTCCGGGTTTCCCGGCAGACGTACCGACATTCAGATCCAAGCCACGACCCCGCCCACCAGCAGCAGCGACGGCACGCTGACGGTAGTCATCGAATGCAAAGGATGCTGGCACCGAGACTTGTCCACTGCCCTGGCCGACCAGCTTGTCCGCGACTACCTGCGTACCCCCGGTACCGCAGGCATCTACCTCATCGGCTACTTCGACTGCGACCGCTGGAACCGCGAAATGCGCAGGAAGCGACACCACGCATCAGAGGATCACACTATCCGTGACCTGCAGCATGGACAGGATGTACGCGCCCAGGAACAGCGCGACCAGTACGGTGCCATTGTCGCGGCGAAGGTTCTCGACTGCCGTCTCCCCGGAGCCAACGATCCTTGGCGTGCCAAGCCCCACGATCCTCCCGCGCACACAACCTAGTAGCGATGTTGATCGATGGCAGTTATTCACCTTGGACCGCGAGTAGCGGCATGAACTTCATGACTGCAAAGACGGCCTGTCTCCCTCAAGAGGGGAACAGGCCGACGGCGTTCATGGCAAGAATGATCAAGGTTGCTGTGCCTCCGAAGGTGACACCCGCGCGTTGGATCGCATTGCTCATATTCGCTCCACCCGAGCGGGCAAGTGCACCAGTTACCAAGGCGACGACCAGGCTGATCAGGGCTGCTACTAGGAGCAGTAGGACACGTACACCAGCGTTGTCGCTCATCGGTCACAGTCCTCAGGTCATGGTCGGCTCGGCTCCAGGAGGGTGTGGCGCTGCCGTCGTCGAAATGGTAGATCCCGCCCTGGAAAAAAGTCCAGGGCGGGGGTAATGTGTGTCCTGGGCGGGGCACCTCAACCGGAACGGTGGGCTTCAGGATGGCCGATCAGCGCGACAGGGATGCGCTTGACGTCGCGCCCACGCATGGCGTCGACGACTACACCCAGGGCCTGCGTACGGAGCGCGCTCTGGCAAGGCTGGCGGCCATCGCGGACCCCATTGCTCGAGTTCGAAGTGCAGACGACTTGGCTGAGCAGGCGCGGAGCGTTCAAGGTGCCATTGGGCGGGTGCGCCGCCAAGCGATCTACGAAGCGACGCTGCGGCCTGGGCATACAGGCGAATCCGTCGCTGCTGAGCTAGGCATCAGCGCCAAAGCAGTCTCTGCAGCTGTCTCTGAGTCGCGAGCTCGGGATCGCCAACTGTTTCGGAACGCGTTGGAGATTCTCATGCGCCCTGGGGTTTGTGAGGTGCCGGCGGATCAGCTAGCCCCGGGTCTTCGGGCACGCGATGTGCTCATGCAGGCTCGCGTTCTCCTCCGAGGCCGGAACAGCTACGACGTCAATGCTGTCAGTGACGACGAGTTCTCCGTGCTCGAGGAGGCGGAAGACCGGGCTCGGTACATCCACCGTTCCGCAGGAATGGAGCCACCGCCGCTTGAGGCGTGGAGGCGTCCCCTGGCAGAGAAAGGCCCAGACGAAGATCGAGTTCCTGACGCCATGCGCCGCGCCGCAGCTGTCTTTGCTGTTCTGCCGGGTATCGTCCCGCTGTACTTCGAAATGCCCGACGTCCATGATTCGCACCCCCGCTCTGGGTGGTGGCGAATCGGGTGGGGCGTTCTCCCTGCCGAGGAGGGTGCGCGCGTATTCGACGCTGGCCCTCACCGTGATGGCTGGGCCACAACGGAGTACCTGGTCTGGTTCGTTCGTGACTTGGCTCGCGGTGGATACGGCATTTGGAATGACCTAAGCTCTCCACCTCCATTTATCAATGAACCTGGCGAGTGCCTCTCCTTCTCAATCGAAGGGGATCTGAATGCGGAAAAGGCGATCACGCCAGACGAGTTCGTGCGAGACCTTCGGCACATGTGGGCAGATCAGAACACCGGCTTCATGGAGCTTGACTGGCCCGAACTGCCGGACGATGAAACCTGACCCGGGTCACCCGGTGCCCGCCGTGCCTCCTCTCTGACGACATCGACGGGCCCCACCTCGGTGTGACGACTGCCCGCCGCCGCGCTCTCGACCCGGAACACACCGACGCCGGGGGCGCGCCTCCATCGAGGGCATCGTTGCTGTCCCGCCTGTTTGCCAGGCCCGAGAGCCCGGTCTGCTCAAGGTGAGTCGGATGTTCACGCGACTCATCCCCGGTCGAAGGGGTCGAGGGCGCCCGCGCCGAGACCGACACGATCATCTGGTGCACAGGCTTCCGGCTCGCTCCGTCCCACCTCGTGCCGCACCAACTCCGAGGGCGACGCGGCCACATCGTCATCGAGGGATCCTAGGTGGTGGACGAGCCACGCCTGCACCTGCTCGGCAGGCGACTGGACCGCCCCCCTCCGCCATCTTCATCGGGGTTGGGTGTCCCGCCAGAGAGATCATCGGCTTGTTCCCGTAGGACCCGGCCGCACGAGGATCAGCGGAGCGGCAGCGATCCACCGTCACATAGGGCCCATCGGCGAGAACGGTCTCGCGTTGTCAGTGGAGGCGGAGACAATCACATCGCTGGCGGTATGGGGAGGCGCAGGCGTGCACACAGACGATTTCTTCCGCACCAAGCCCGACGACACGGTGAACTGGGCCGAGCGTCGGCCTGGCGAGTGGATGTGTCAGCTTTGGAGGCTCGATGTCGAACTGATGGAGTCCCTACGTTTCGGTCCGCTGCCCGCCGAGGCGGACCTGGATGTGGCCGTGGCCCTGACCCGGCTGCTGCACGAAGACTTCGTCGCCAGGGGCACCAGCCACGACGAGCGAATGAACGACGAGGAGGTCGTCCTTGCCGTCAAGGCGCACCGAGCGGTCCTAAGTCGCCTGGGACTGGAGCCTCCGCAGTTGCCGTTCCGGCACCACAGCGGGTTCTACGACTACTGGCGCAAGAACGACATGTCCGGCGGGGGCGGCTGGCAGGCACGCCGCGAGTGCATCGAAGAGTTGCTCGGGCCGACCCGCGAGGCCCTGGAGGAACTGCAGGAGATCGAATACGAGCGGCGCTTCACGAACGGTCCCCGCGGAACCTTCAAGAACCTGATCTTCGCAGCGGTCGGCCCGAAGCCGAAGATCGTGCTGCGGGACGCCGTGAACAACGACGTGGAGATCGTCCAGAACGCAGAGAACTGCCTCGTGTACAGCGACCCGTTGCCGGCGCACGGCCTGACCTGGCGGCAGATCGTCACCTGGTGGGTGACGAACCACCAGCCGTACGCCGATGAACCCACGGCTGCTGATGCCCTGTACCGACGACTGTACCGTTCCCTGGACTCGCTGCCCGAGCAGACGCTTCTGCGTACCTACTGCACCCGCTACGCCGAACCCGATGGGTTCGACCTGCCTGCCCTGATCCCTCAGGTCTACTTGCACTACGACCCCTACACCCGTAGAAGCAGCGAGCACAGCGGTGCCGTGTACCGGCAGCGCATGGACTTCCTCCTGCTGGCTCCCGACCGCTCCCGGATCGTCATCGAGGTTGACGGTGCCCACCACTACGGCACCAAGAACCCGGCCGACGAGAACGGCCGCGTCACCTACACCGCCTCGCCCAGGCTCTATTCGGAGATGGTCGCCGAGGACCGCCGCCTGCGACTGGCCGGCTACGAGATCTACCGCTTCGGCGGCTGGGAACTCACTCAGTCAGAAAGCCCGCAGGTCCTTGCCGACTTCTTCACTGAACTGCTCGACCGCCACAAGAAGCCGACGCCGTAGCGACGGCTGCGACTGGTTCCATACCCGGCAGCGCGCATCTCCTCGATGTACTCCATCTGCCAGTACTCGTAGACGCTGAGGTGAGAGGCGTAGCCGCCCCACAGCAGGTGGGCCAGTTTGTGCAGCTCGTTCACCTGCTCGTAGAAGTTCACGTTCTACTGAACAGGGCGGGCCGCAGCACGGTGGGGGCCATGGCCGACCACGGCGTAGCGGAAGGTCTCGCCCGTCGCGTCCTCGCTGTCCAGCCAGTTCAGCTGTTTCCAGGACTCCGGGTCGATGCGCTGCTCCGGCTTCGGCAGATCTAGGAGCGCAAGGTAGCGGTTGAGACAGTCCGCCAGTTTTCTGATGTTGTGGGTGCGCAGCCGCTCATCCAGCTTGGCGGGGCTCAGGTCCTCGGGGCCCCTGTAGCCCTCCTGAACCGCGCAGCGTGCCGCAGTGCGGATCAGCCACTTCAGCGTCAGTTCGATGCTGTGTCGGTAGTTCTAGAGGATCGGGATGGGCAAGAAGTCGTTCGGGCCGTGGGTGATCCAGTGCCGCGCGGCGTTCTCGGCTACCTCCAGGTAGCCGTTTGCGATGGCGAGATCATCTTCGCTGGCCCCGCCCCAGATGGCGATCTCATGATGCGACCACTGGGGCCGGGGCAGGCTCAACCAGTTCTCTGCTCCGTCCACCCGATCAGGATGACAATCGGGTACCCCATCTACTACCGTTTTTTCTTCTTTGGGGGACCTTACGCCGTTCTAGGAGTCTCGCCTCCCTGGCGCGGACCGCGGTCGCGGGCTGCTGCCGATCAGCCGATGACCAACCTCGACACCAGCGAGGCCGTGACCGGGGCAGGGGGCCGGTCACGGCTCCTGCCGGCGCTGGGTAGTCAGGCCGGTAGGGCGGCCGACGCTGTCTCGGACCAGCGACGCTTCCTGATCAGGCGGCTTGCGCGGGGCCGGGGAGGGCCTGCCCTGGGGTGCCCGTTTGTTCACCGCGGCTTGCTTACGGAACCCGATCACC
This sequence comes from Streptomyces sp. NPDC047061, assembly GCF_040643955.1. NCBI lineage: Bacteria > Bacillati > Actinomycetota > Actinomycetes > Kitasatosporales > Streptomycetaceae > Streptomyces > Streptomyces sp. NPDC047061. The sequence continues at coordinate 140,953 of NZ_JBEYVI010000005.1, read as the reverse complement.
TCAGTACCGAGGCGAGGGCTCCCGTCACAGCGGCCGCCAGTGTGAGGACTGCCAGGAATGCGGTGGCGGCCCGGGCAAGGGCGGCCGGGTAGGTGGCGCCATCTATGCGGGCGAGGGTGCCCGCCGCGGCGGCAGCCAGCAGGGCCAGAGCAAGCAGCAGCCCGACAACGAGCAGAACGACAGCTAGTACGGACACGACAAACTCCCTGAGGGCGGTGAGGTGTTGACGTGCCCCAAGGTCCTGGAAACGCTGTTCGGCGGGGTTCGGCCGGATGAAGATGAACACTGACGAACACACCGGGTCGGGGGCGGATAGGTGTACGACGAGCAGGATCAACGCGATGAGGCACTCATCCAACTGCGCGGGAGGCTGGCCGATGGGCTGGCACACGCGCGGCTGAGCAAGACGCAGCTCGCCAAGCAGGCCGGGCTGGGCCGCACTACGGTGCAGCAGGCCTTCCAGGCCGGCGCCTCAATTCCGTCGGCCGAAACTGTTGCGGCTCTCGCCCGAGTTCTCCGTCTCCCAGGGATGGAGCTGATGGACTTACGGCGGCTGGCATGCGGTGTGTCGGCTCCGTCCGCAGGGTCAGACGGTCTGGGCAAGCCGATCAGCGAGTGGAGTCCGCACGACTTGGAGGTTCACCCTGCTGGTCTTGCGATAGACGGGCAGGGACAGGGCACCGCGTTGGAGCCGTCATTGCCCACCTATGTACCACGTGCCCACGACCGGGTCCTTGCTGAGGTCGTTCGGGATGCCTCGCAGGGCCGGAGCCGCATCGTCGTTCTGGTCGGCACATCGTCAACCGGCAAGACCAGAGCATGCTGGGAAGCTGTTCAGCCGCTCGCTGACCGGGAGTGGAACCTGTGGCATCCCTTCGACCCCACGCGAGCCGAAGCCGCCCTTGAGGATCTCTCGCGAGTGCCACGGAAGACGGTCGTCTGGCTGAACGAGGCTCAGCATTATCTCGGTCACTCCCGCGTGGGTGAGCAGGTTGCCGCCGCTGTGCAGAGTCTGCTCAACGACTCCGGGCGCCAGCCAGTTCTCGTGCTCGGAACACTCTGGCCCGAGTACGTCGACCAGTACACGGCCCTTCCGTCGCCCGGCGGCGAGGACCCCCACAGCCGCGTACGGGAGCTCCTGTCCGGACGGATACTCACCACTCCGGAGACCTTCGACCAGGAGGCATTGCGCCAGGCACAGGCTCTCGGTCACAAGGGTGACAGGGCTCTGGCCGATGCGCTGAACCGGACAGCGGCCGATGGACGAGTGACACAAGATCTCGCTGGAGCCCCCGAGTTGCTGCGCCGCTATGAACACAGCACACCGGCTGCCAGAGCAGTGCTGGAAGCGGCGATGGATGCACGCCGACTCGGCGCAGGAGTCTATCTGCCGCAGGACTTTCTCACCGATGCCGCAACCGACTATCTCAGCGTGCACGACTTCGACCAGATCAGCGACGACTGGGCAGAGGCAGCTTTCTCCGAACTCGCCAGACCTGTGCACGGCAAGCATGCTCCTCTCCGCCGCACTCGTTCACGCCCGCAGCGACGTCCGCCCGGCAGCCCACTGGAAACCACTATCCCTGGCCAAGACGACGGGCCGACGTACCGGCTCGCGGACTACCTTGAGCAGCACGGTCGAAGTACTCGCCGAGCCCTTTGCCCTCCTGGGTCGTTCTGGCACGCCGCCCACAGCAACCTCACGCAGCGCGACGACCTCGTCAACCTGGCCGATGCGGCCGAGACGCGGTGTCGTTTGCAGTGGGCCTACCACCTTCGGTATCGGGCCGCTGAGGGCAGGGACGTTGCCTTGGTCGACCTCGCGGGTCGGCGGGAGGCGGCCGGGGACCACGAGCGGGCCGAAGCCCTCTATCAAGAAGCGGCGAAGGCGGGAGACCCCAGTGTCCTGGTCAAACTCGCGGGTCGGCGGGAGGCGGCCGGGGACCACGAGCGGGCCGAAGCCCTCTATCAAGAAGCGGCGAAGGCGGGAGACCCCAGTGTCCTGGTCAAA